>CAOOJO010000557.1 GCA_948496895.1 uncultured Acetatifactor sp.
CGATGAACTTGTGCAGCTCCAGGGGCCTGTGGAAGATGATGGAGCCCCTGGGGAGATTGTACACCCTCTCGTCCCCGGAGGCGCAGACCTCCCCCTCCATGACATAGAGGCATTCCCAGAAATTGTGGCTCTCCCCGGGAAACGCGTACCCGTTCCCATAATGCACCTCGAAGAGGGAATACATATCTGTAATCCGAATCTGCTCCTTCACGGAATATGCCAGCCAGACCATAGAATTTTCCATAAGAGCCCTCCCTTCCGCCCCCGCCGGGAGCCATCCCCACCGAATGAGCCAAAAGTATATATGAATGAGCCGTTATGACATAGATATATACTTTTACTAATGCTATGATAACAATTACAGAAGGCTCTGTAAAGACATTTCCCACAGCCCGGGGCGGGAAATGGTTTACAGGACGCCGGGAGACGGTGAACCGTAACAGGGCGCTTCCCCCAGGGAAGCAGAAACGACATGGAGGGATACGGAAATGAAGGACATCAGGATTGGATTCATCGGACTGGGCGGCAGAGGGTACGGGCTGCTGGAGTGGGCGGTGCTCCCCCAGAAGGAGCAGGTGGTGGCAGTGTGCGATGTCTATGAGGACAGGGTGCAGAAGGGCGCCGAGCTGGTAGAGAAGTTCGGACAGGCGAGGCCTACCGCCTATACTGACTATCATGATGTAATGAAAGATGAGAATGTAAACACCATCATCGTGGCCACCGCCTGGGAGACCCATGTGGAGATCGCGCTTGCCGCCATGTACGCGGGCAAGGCCGTGGCCGTGGAGGTGGGCGGGGCCTATGAGATCAGGGACTGCTACGACCTGGTGGAGGCCTACGAGAAGACCGGCACGCCCTTCATGCTCCTGGAGAACTGCTGCTTCGGCCGCAGGGAGATGATGGTCCTGAACATGGTGAAGAAGGGCCTCTTCGGCGAGGTGGTGCACTGCGCCGGAGGGTATCACCACGACCTGCGCAGCGAGATCGCTTTCGGGAAGGAGAACAGGCACTACAGGCTCCGCAACTACATCAGCAGGAACTGCGAGAACTATCCCACCCATGAGCTGGGCCCCATCGCAAAGGTGCTGGACATCAACCACGGCAACCGGATGCTCACTTTAAGCTCCACGGCCTCCAAGGCGGCAGGCCTGCGGGATTATGTCAGGGCCAACAAGAGCGACGACGAGAGGCTCATGAACGAGACCTTCGCCCAGGGGGACGTGGTGAGCACTGTGATCAAATGCGCCAGGGGAGAGACCATCGCCCTGACCCTGGACACCACTCTGCCCAGGTACTACAGCCGCGGCTTCAACGTCAGGGGCACCAAGGGCATGTATGAGGAGGTCACGGATTCCGTCTTCCTGGACAGGAAGGAGGACAGCGACCATGATTTCGACTGGATCAAGCACTGCGTGGGCAACGCCAAGGACTATGAGGAGGAGTACGACCACCCCGTGTGGAAGAAATACATCGAGGAGGGCGTCAAGGGCGGCCATGACGGCATGGACTGGCTGGAGTTCGAGACCTTCTTCCGCTGCCTGCGGGAGGACGCCCCCATGCCCGTGGACGTGTACGACGCGGCCAGCTGGATGGCGGTGACGGCCCTGTCCGAGATGTCCATCGCAAAGGGCGGCGCCGTGGTGGACTTCCCTGATTTCACAAAGGGAAAGTGGCATATGATAGTGGACGAGAACGAGCGGGGGCGGATATGAGCAGAGAGATCGACAGGAACGAAATTTTAAAGCATTTTGCAATCGGCACGGTGGCGGAGGGGTACGGCAACGGCCATATCAACGACACCTACCTGGTCACCATGCCGCGGTACATCCTCCAGAGAATCAATACCTCCATCTTCCGGAACCCGGAGGAGCTGATGGAGAACATCGAGAACGTTACGGCGTTCCTGCGGGAGAGGATCAAAGAGGACGGAGGGGACTTCCAGCGGGGGACGCTTACGGTGGTGCCCACCCTGGAGGGCGGAAGATATCATAAGGTGGATGACGAGAATGTCTTCCGCGTCTACCGCTTCGTGGAGGGCACCA
>CAOOJO010000558.1 GCA_948496895.1 uncultured Acetatifactor sp.
GGGGTTGAAGTCGATGCCCATGTTCCTCTCCTTGGCGAACGCCACCCATTTGGCGAAATGCTTCGGTTCGATCTTGTCCCGGTCAACGAACTCGCCGGGCTCGAAGATGGCATAGCTGGCATGGAGGTTCAGCTTCTTCTTTCCGGGCATCAGGCTCAATGCCTTGTCCATGTCCTGCATCAGCTGTTCCGGAGTCCTGGCCTTTCCGGGGTAATCGCCCGTGGTCTGGATGCCGCCGGTCAGGGGGCCGTCATGGTCGAAGCCGGTCACATCGTCTCCCTGCCAGCAGTGGAGCGACACCGGAGCCTCCATGCATTTTTTGATGGCTGCCTCCACGTCCACGCCGTAGGAGGTGTAAATCTCTTTTGCGGATTCAAATCTTTCCTTTGCTGTCATATTGTTTTCCTTTCTTGCATTTAGGAACCGTTTGGTTCCGTATAATTGCGTTCCTTACGCTGCCTACGGCTCGTAATGGTCGATTGGGAAGGACGCGAACACACAGGCCCTGGCCGCCTTCAGATCCGCCAGCTCCCCTGCGGTCATCATCTGGGCCGCGATGTTGCCGATTGCCGTGGCCTCCGTGGGGCCCGCGTATACAGGAACGCCTGTAGCCTGCGCCGTCAGCCTGTTCAGGTATTCCGCGTTGGAGCCGCCGCCCACGATATGTATCTTGTCGTACTTCTTGCCGGTGATGCCCTCAATCTGCCGGATGGTCTTGGCATAGCACTGGGCCAGGCTGTTGTAGATGACGGAAGCCACCTGGGCCAGGCCTTCCGGCACCTGCTGCCCGGACTCCCTGCAGGCCGCCTGAACCTCTTTCGTCATGTTGTCCGGAGCCAGGAAGCGGTCGTCATTGCAGTCCACGATGGAAGGAATGCTGCATTTGGAGGCCATCTCGCAGATCTCGCCGAAGCCCAGATTCCCGCCGATCTCCTTCTTCACGGACTGAATCATCCACAGCCCCATGATGTTCTTCAGATAGCGGAAGCGGTAGTCATACCCGCCCTCGTTGGTCAGGTTGTTGAGCTTGCTCTCGGGGGAGCAGTTGGCCTCCGCCAGCTCCGTCCCCATCAGCGACCATGTGCCGGAGCTGATGTACAGCGCGTCGTCGCTGTCCGTAGGCACCGCTATCACGGCGGAGCCGGTGTCGTGGGTGGCAGGCTCCACTACCTTACAGTTGAACCCTACCTCTGCCTGCACCTCCTGGGTGAGCTCGCCCAGCACGGTGCCGGGGGTGACCATCCGCTGGAAGATCCGCTTCGGGTATCCCAGCCTCTCGATCAGCTCCATGTCCCAGTCCTTGGTCTGTGGGCTCACCAGCTGTCCCGTGGTGGCCTCCGTATACTCTGTGGCCGCCACCCCGGAGAGCATATAATGGAAGTAATCCGGCATCAGCAGCATGGTCCGGGCTTTCTCCAGCTGCTCCGGCTTCTTCACCTTCAGGGCCATGAGCTGGTAGATCGTGTTGAAGATTGCTTTCTGGATGCCGGTGCGGGCGTATAGCTCGTCCTCCGGGATAATCTTGTATACCTCCTCGTCCATCCCGTTGGTGCGCTTGTCCCGGTAAGCCACCGCGTTACCGATGCGCGCGCCGTTCTCATCCAACAGCACGAAGTCCACCCCCCAGGTGTCCACGCCCACGCTGACGGGAATCTTGCCAAGCTGCGCGCATTTCTTCAGGCCCAGCTTGATCTGCGCGAACAATTCGTCCACATCCCAGACATTCTCGCCGTCCTTCTCCACCATGCCATTGGGGAAGCGGTGCACCTCCTCCAGCACCATCCGCCCCTCCTCCAGATGTGCCAGGATATGGCGGCCACTGGACGCGCCGATATCAACCGCCAGATAATATTTGCATGAGTCCATTGCCATCCCTCTCCTTTCGTTCTATATAAAAGCTGTCCGGAAACAGCTCTTTAATAAAGAGATTGTACCATACTTTATGGAACAAAAAAAGGCCTTTTTCAAATAATTGTGGAAAAACCACAAAAAAGACCGGAATGCCACAGGATAAACCTGCGACATTCCTACTGATGTTTCC
>CAOOJO010000559.1 GCA_948496895.1 uncultured Acetatifactor sp.
CCACATAGTAATAATCCTTCGACTTGAAGTCCCGGAAGAACTCTATCCCCACCGGGAGCGCCTTTTTTCCGTCAAGCATATGGCAGCCCTCCTTTCCCCATACCAGTTCCTTTCTGAGTCACTTTCTTGAGTCAACATTATACCATGTGCACAGGCCGCACATGGTAATTATGCCATTCGGCGTTTCCTGCCATGAATAAGGTCATTATACCATATACCCTTGCGCGTTTACAAGCAAAAGAAATCAACCTCCGGCCCAGCTCCCGGGATTGGTGTCGTCCGGGATGAGCCCGGCCAGAATCTCCTCATAGTGCCTGACCTTTTCATCCATATAGGCAGCGGCGGCATTAGCTTCCGCAGCCTTCCTGCGCACCAGCTCCCGGTTCGCCAGGATGATCCGGTACCGGGCCTCCAGGTTCTCCCGGGATTCCTCCAGGCGGCACAGGCGGCAGTACTCCTGGATGTCCTTCAGGGAAGCGCCGCAGCGCTTCAGGCAGCTGATCCCCTGCATCCAGCGGACGGATTCCTCATCGAAGACGCGCCGGTTGCCGTCATCCCTCTGGCAGGGCAGCAGGCCGATATCCGTGTAATAGCGCAGAGTGTGCTCTGTAGTATGGAACATCTCCGCGAACTGCTTCATGGTCATGTACATAGGAACCTCCTTAAAACCTTCTCCAAACCGTAAAAACCTGGAAAAACATCTTGACTTCGAGTTACTCGAGGCTGTTATACTGATTATAGTACAAAAACAGGCAGGACGCAATCTTCAAATCTGCCGGGAAAAGGAGAGAGGAATATGGGATATTTAGGTGAGGAAATAGGGAAGCTGGGCTTCGGGCTCATGCGGCTGCCCCAGAAGGACGGCGCGATTGATGTGGAGCAGGTGAAGGAGATGGTAGACCTCTTCCTGGAGGCGGGCTTTACATACTTCGATACGGCCTGGGCCTACGCCGGCAGCGAGGATGCCATCCGCCAGGCCCTGGTGGAGCGCTACCCAAGAGAGCGCTACCAGCTGGCCACGAAGAACGCCGCCTGGATCAACTGCAAGACGAAGGAGGAGGCCTACGCCCAGTTCGACACATCCCTGGCACAGACCGGAGCGGGATATTTCGACTTCTATCTGTTACATAACCTGGGGGAGGCCCGTTCCCATTACTTCGACGACTTCGACATGTGGAACTGGGTTCAGGAGAAGAAGCGGGCAGGGCTGGTAAGGCACATAGGCTTTTCCTTCCACTCCACCCCGGAGGAGCTGGAGGAGATCCTGAAGGTCCACCCGGAGATGGAGTTCGTCCAGCTCCAGGTCAACTACGCGGACTGGGAGAACCCCCAGGTGCAGTCCAGGCGCTGCGTGGAGGTAGCCAGGAAGTACGGCAAGCCCATCATCGTCATGGAGCCTGTGAAGGGCGGGATGCTGGCCACGCCGCCTGACTCCGTGGTGCGGGTGCTGAAGGAGGCGGAGCCGGACAGCTCCGTGGCATCCTGGGCCGTGCGCTTTGCCGCTGACCTGGAGGGCGTGATCACGGTGCTCTCCGGCATGAGCAATGTGGAGCAGATGCGGGACAATCTGTCCTATATGAAAGGCTTTACCGGCTTCACGGACAGCCAGCGCCAGGTCATAGAGCGGGCCAGGGAGGAGCTTGCGAAGATTCCGCTGATTCCCTGCACCTCCTGCAACTACTGCGCCAAGGTATGCCCCATGAACATCGGCATCTCCGGCTCCTTTACCGCCATGAACTATCTGACGCTTTATGGCGATAAGGGCATGGCCAAAGGCCAGGAGGGATGGCTGGTGGGCAGCCATGGCTTAAAGAGCGCCGACCAGTGCGTAAAATGCGGCAGATGCGAGCAGGCCTGCCCCCAGCACATCGCCATCCGGGATACGCTGGAAAAGGTCAGTGAAGAGCTGCTGAAATAAGCACGAAGTCTTAAGATGCAGGGCAGCCTGCTGTCTGCACGTAGGTATCCGCGCCTGGAGCTCGCGAGGTGCTGATAAGCCCTAATGGCGGTAGCGTGTTGTCTGCATGAAAGTATCCGAG
>CAOOJO010000560.1 GCA_948496895.1 uncultured Acetatifactor sp.
ATGTGAACGGGCAGGCCAGCCCGTGGGTGGAGGAAAAGCTGGCGGAGGCCGGGATTGCCGCTGAAGAGTTCACTGTGGAGAACGGAGAGTATTTCTGCATCGGGGACAACCCGGGCAACAGCGAGGACAGCCGCTCGGCCAACATCGGGCCGGTGCGGGAGGAAGACATCATAGGAAAGGTATGGTTCCGCGCCGCGTATGAAGACTCCGGCATGGGATTTGTAAAATAGAATGAATTATCAATGGTATCCTGGTCATATGACGAAAGCCAGACGTATGATGCAGGAAAATATAAAGCTGATTGATTTGATCATAGAGCTGGTGGACGCCAGAGTGCCGGTGGCCAGCCGCAACCCGGACATTGATGAGCTGGGGAAGGGCAAATCCCGGATCGTGCTGCTGAATAAGTCCGACCTGGCCGACGCGGGCTGCAACAAGGCGTGGATGCGGTATTTTGAAGACAGTGGAATCTTCGCGCTGGAGGTGAATTCCAAGTCCGGCTCAGGAATCAAGGATATAAACAATCTGGTGCAGAAGGCCTGCGCCGAGAAAATCGCCAGGGACAGGAAGCGGGGCATCCTCAATCGCCCGGTGAGGGCCATGGTGGTGGGCATCCCAAATGTGGGCAAGTCTACCTTCATCAATTCCTTCGCGGGCAGGGCCTGTACCAAGACCGGGAACAAGCCGGGGGTCACCAAGGGAAAGCAGTGGATTCGGCTGAACAGGAATCTGGAGCTGCTGGACACGCCGGGCATCCTGTGGCCCAAGTTCGAGGACAATCTGGTGGGGATGCACCTTGCCTTTATCGGCTCCATGAATGACGAGATCATCGTTATGGAGGAGCTGGCATGCGACCTGCTGGAGGCCCTGCGGGAGCTGTACCCGGAGTCCGTGACGGACCGGTACGGAATTTCGTGGGAAAACGAACTGGGAGGCGCCAATGACATGGCCGCCATGCTGGAGGGCATCGCGCGCTGCAGAAGGTGTTTCCTGAAGGGAGAGAAGCTGGATCTGAAGAAGGCGGCGGATCTGCTGTTGGATGATTTCAGGAGCGGGCGCCTGGGGCGGCTGACGTTGGAGCGCCCCGAAGTACAGCCCATGCCGGAACAGGAGAACGATTGATGAGTAAAGTAATGAAAGAAATGATAAGTACCCTTGCCTATCTATTAGGGGTACTGTGCCTGACATGGCTGGTGATCACGTTCGTGGGGCAGAGGACAGAGGTGGACGGCTCTTCCATGGAACCCATGCTGTCCGACGGGGACAATCTGATCGTGGATAAGATCACATACCGCTTCAGTGACCCGAAGAGATTCGACATCATCGTATTCCCCTTCAAGCTGGAGGAGAATACATACTACATCAAGCGGATTATCGGGCTTCCCGGAGAGACGGTGCAGATCGATCTGCAGGGTAACATCTATATCAACGGCGAGCTGCTCTCAGAGAGCTATGGCAGGGAGGTCATCGCGCCGGAGAATGTGGGCATAGCGGTCGATCCGATTGTCCTGGGGGAAGACGAGTACTTCGTCATGGGGGACAACCGCAACAACAGCATGGACAGCCGCACGGAGATTATAGGCAACATCCATGGCGATGACATTGTAGGCAGGGCATGGGTCCGGATCTGGCCCCTGTCCAAGCTGGGCATCCTGAAGCACCAATAGGACAGATTCCACGGCCAGAAGACAGAGGAAAGGAACCGGAATGAAAAGTACCACTGAGATAAAGAGGATTCTTCAGGCAGCGACCATTGAGGAGCTGCCTGAATTTGTAAAGGAATATTCCGCGGATGAGCGGGAGGGCGTGCGGAAGCTGGCGGAGACGGCGGCAAAGCGGCTCGCCGCCCTGGAGCGGGAGAGGCAGCGGATAGAGACGCTGCGGGTGTACGAGGAGCAGTATGGAGCCTGCGACTATATCTGCGGCATAGACGAGGTGGGGAGAGGGCCGCTGGCAGGCCCTGTGGTGGCCGGAGCCGTAGTCCTCCCCAAAGGTTGCCGCATTTTGTATATAAATGATTCCAAGCAATTG
>CAOOJO010000561.1 GCA_948496895.1 uncultured Acetatifactor sp.
TTGGCCTCCCGCTAGTCAGGCGAGCGCTCATCCCAGCTGAGCTATGCTTCCATGTCCTTTACTATATCACAAATGAAGGAAAATGGGAAGAGGGAAATTTATTTTTATACAGTTTTTATTTCTAACCCAAAATATCCAGCTCCAGATAACCTTCCAGCCGCTGTCCGATAGCCTCCCAGTCCGCTCCGGAACAGACGAACCGGCAGTCGTCCCAGATGCGGGACAGCTCCGCCTGAACCTGCGGGATGTCCTGGGGATTGCGGCTCGTGGTGCGGACATAGTAATCCGGTAGCAGGGAGCAGCCGTTCATGAAGCTCTCCGTCCGGTCAGGCTCCCGGCCGTTGCTCAGCGCAGCCAGCAGCCGCAGGTGGCTGTCCATGTATCCGTTGATCTGCAGATGCACCCCGAACATGCCGTTCAAATCGAATACCTGGAAAGGTGCATTGCCAGGGATCTCGATTTCGCCGCCTGCATAGAAGGCCTCGGAATCGCCGAACTCATACAGGGCATTGCAGATGTCCATGAGCCTGCTGTATTCCTCCTGGGTGATGGGCTGCCGGAAAGACCGGAACATGAGATTCACCGCATAGCCCAGCTGCCCCAGCACCTGGCAGCCGGGAAGCTTGCCCAGCCCGGCCCCCAGCTTCACCAGCCGGGCGATGGCCAGCAGATCCCAGAGCCGAATCTGGATGTCCTCCATCTCTTCCGCCTTATCGGCTATCTCCTCGGAAATGTCATTGTACACCAAAGTGCCGTCCTCCAGAGTGCCGATGCGGTCGGAGCAGTCGTCTACAATCTTCTCCCCAACCTTTTTATAGACCTTGTCGCTGGCGCTGAAGATGGTGTCCGCCCGGTGCAGCCACAGCACGGCCCGGTACAGGTCTTTTTCGTCCATGGCGGCGACGCCCATGTCATAATAGGCCCTGGCCAGCCCGGCCCAGTCGCGTTTCTCCTGGCAGCTTTTCACCAGCTCTTCAGGATTCTTAGCCTTTCCTTTTGAAAATCCGAACATAGCAATCTGACTCCTTAGATTTTTGATATCTATATTTTATAACAATCCGGAAAACATGGCAATAAATTTTACAGACAAGTGTGCAAAAGTATGCTATCATAGTAGAAATGTGACAGGAGGTATGGCTAAAATGATTCATTTCGAGAAGATAACAGAGGATAATTTCAAGGCAATCGTGGAGATGAAGCGCCCGGAAGGAGAGAGGTTCGTGGCGTCCAATGCCTATTCCCTGGCCCAGGCATGGCTGTACCGGGAGGCTGGGGACGTCTATCCCTTTGCCATCTATAACGAAGACAAACCCGTAGGCTTCATGATGCTGGACGAGGATCTGGAGGAGAGATGCCTGGTCATATGGCGCATCATGTTCCCCGTGGAGCACCAGAACAAGGGCTACGGCACCCAGGCCATCCGGGAGATCGTCCGCCTGGCGGGGGAGTCGGGGAAGTACGATTTCCTGATCCTGGACTATGCGCCGGGGAACGAGATTGCCAGGCATGTGTATGAGAAGCTGGGATTTTGTCCCACCGGGGAGAGGAACAACGGGGAGATTGAGATGAGGCTGGATTTGTGAGGGCAGACTGGCGCAGACGAAACGGAGAGAGGATGAGAGATGCTACGGATTGCCATATGTGACGATGAGACGGCCCAGCGCTCCCTGTTGGAGGCTTATGTGGGGGAGTGGGGGATGCTGCAGCAGCAGGAGGTGGACATGGCCCTTGTGGGGAGCGCGGAGCAGTTCCTGTTCCACTGGGAGGAGAGGCGCAGGGACATCCTGCTTTTGGACATCGACATGCCGGGCGGTGACGGCCTTTCCCTGGCCAGGAGGCTTCGGAGCCAGGGAGAGGACGTGCAGATCGTCTTCGTGACCGGGCTTGCGGAGTACGCGCTGGAGGGCTACGATGTGGACGCGGTGTCCTATCTGATCAAGCCGGTGGAAAAGGAGCGGCTTTTTGCCTGCCTGGACAAAGCCCTCGCCAGATGCGGCAGGGAAGCCCCCACGCTGCTTTTGGACACGCCG
>CAOOJO010000562.1 GCA_948496895.1 uncultured Acetatifactor sp.
GCTGCGGTGCCATACGCATATTTTCTGCGGCGGTGAGGTGAGCTACGTCATGGCGCTGCGGATGGGCGGACGGGGGCCCCATCTGGGGATGGTGCTGACCCGGGGGAGCCTGGGCGGCTACAGCGTGGAGCGGGACACGGCGAAAATGAGCAATGACAGGGGCTGCTTTCTCCTGCATCCCTCGCCCATGGAGCTGATGCCGGGGGAGGAGAGAGAAGTCTGCTTTGTAGTCTTTCCCCATCAGGGCAAAAAGGATTTCTACGGACAGGCCGCCGTTTTTACCAGATTCGTCCGGGTAGAGGCCTCCGCGTGGGTGCTGTTTCGCGGGGAGGAATGCCGTATTACGATAGAGCCGTCATTTGCGGCCGGCTCTGTACAGGTGGACGGGGAGGAAGTTGCGCAAAAGGACGGGAAGTATGAACTGGTGTACCGAGATACGGGACACTGCGGGGAGAAGGTCTTCCCTATCTGCGTGGACGGCATCCATACCTGGTGCCGGATTCTGGTGACAGAGCAGCCGGAGGAGCTGGCGCGGCGCAGGTGCCTGTTCATTGCGCGGCACCAGCAGTATGGAGGGCATCAAAACGCTGGCAAAAGCCGCCCTGTGGGAAGCCTGGAGGGAGCCTATCTGGCATATGACAATGAAGAAGAGCATATGTACTATGACCGGAACAATGACTACAACGGCGGCCGGGAACGGGTGGGAATGGGTATCCTGATGGCGGAGTACCTGCAGCTTAGGAAGGATGCAGCAGGCGGCAGCCTTCCGGCAGAGGGTGCCTCTCTGAAAGACCGTGAAGTCCTTTTCCTGGAGGAGAGCCTGAAGCGGTATCTGGCCTATGTGGAGCGGGAGCTGGTGGATGTGGAGACAGGGGAGGTCTTCAATGATTTCGGCAGGGACGGCAGCTACAGGAGGCTGTACAATCTCCCCTGGTTCGCGGAGTTTTATGTGGAGCTCTATCAGCTTTACGGGAAAAGGGAATACCTGACCAGGGCTGTCCGCATTCTGCGATACTATTATCAGGACGGGGGAAAGGGACATTACCCCATCGAGCTTCCGGTGCTTCTGCTGACACAGGCCCTGGAGGAGGCGGGGATGCAGGAGGAGCGGGCGGACATGGAGAAGCTGTTCCGGGGCCATGCCGACCGGATCGCGGAGGTGGGCTGCGACTATCCGCCCTCGGAGGTCAATTATGAACAGAGCATCGTAGCGCCGGCTGCGGATATCCTGCTGCAGGTCTACCTGCTCACCAAAGAGGAGAAATATCTGGAGGCGGGGCGGGAACAGCTTGCGATTCTGGAGCTTTTCAACGGCATGCAGCCCGACTGGCATCTCCACGAGACGGCCATACGGCACTGGGACGGGTATTGGTTCGGGAAGAGGAAGCTGTACGGGGACACCTTCCCCCATTACTGGAGCGCCCTGACGGGCAACTGCTTCGCCCTGTATGAAAGGATTACCGGGGAGGCGATTTACGGGAAAAGGGCCGTGGATTCCCTGCGGGGCGTGCTGCCCATGATCCACTGCGACGGGAGGGCTTCCTGCGCCTATGTCTTTCCCGCCTCCGTCAACGGCAGGCAGGCGGACTGCTATGACCCTTACGCCAACGACCAGGATTGGGCGCTGTACTTTACGTTACGGATGAAGCGATTTTTCTCGCATACGGAAAGGAAGAGCAATGGAGAGAAGAATTTACAACGGGATACCCTGGTATGACCAGAACGGAGATCCGGTAAACGCCCACGGCGCCTGTATCGTACCGGCCCAGGGGAAATATTACCTGTTCGGGGAATACAAGACGGACGACGTGAACAAATATGTGGGGTTTTCCTGCTACTCCACGGAGAATTTCATGGACTGGACCTTCCATGGGCTTGCCCTGCCGCCCTTAAAGGAGGGGCTGCTGGGTCCTGACCGCATAGGGGAGCGGGTGAAGGTCCTGGAGAACCGGGCCACCGGGAAATATGTGATGCTGATGCACACGGACGACATGAAATACTGCGACCCCTGCATCGGCCTGGCGGTGGG
>CAOOJO010000563.1 GCA_948496895.1 uncultured Acetatifactor sp.
CTCTATCGGCCCTTCAGCAGCAGCCACCTGACGGAGAAGCTGCCGAAGCATGTGCGCCACATCACAGTGCTTGACCGCACCAGGGAGCCCGGCGCCGCCGGGGACCCCCTGTACCTGGACGTGGTGGCGGCGCTTGTACAGCGTGGGATTCCGGTCTCCAGCGCACCGGCCAGTCCCGGCTCCGAGAAAGCCTGCACCTGCGCGGCAGTCTCCGATTTGGCAGACCAGTACCCCACGGCCAAAAAGGGCGGCAGTCCCATACGGGTCTTCTCGGGCCGCTACGGCTTAAGCTCCAAGGACACCACCCCTGCCCAGATTGCCGCGGTCTACAACAACCGCACCAAGCCCTTTTTCACGGTGGGCATCACCGATGACGTCACCCACCTGTCCCTGGATGTGCCCCCCATCCACCACACTGCTCCCGCAGACATCGTCTCCTGCAAGTTCTGGGGCCTGGGCGGGGACGGCACGGTCAGCGCCACCAAGAACGCCATCAAAATCATCGGCAATCATACGGACATGACCGCCCAGGGATATTTTGAATACGACTCCAAAAAGTCCAGAGGCCTGACCATCTCCCACCTGCGCTTCGGGAAAAGCCCCATCCACAGCGCCTACCTGATACACGAGGCCGATTTCGTGGCCTGCCACAACCCTGTATACCTGCACAAATACGACATGGCGCAGGAGCTGAAAGACGGCGGCTCCTTCCTGCTGAACTTCCATTCCCCGGAGCGCTCCGCTGACTCAGATGTATCAGCCGCAGCGGTGTCTGAGGCAGAGCCGAACCTGGCGGCGGAGCTGGAAGCCTATCTGCCGGAAGCAGCCAAAGCATATATAGCGGCCCATGACATAAAGCTCTTCTGCATAGACGCCATCGGCATCGGCAAGGAAATCGGCCTGAACAACAAAATCAGCACCATCCTCCAGGCAGCCTTTTTCGCCGTATCCGGCCTCCTCCCCCCGGAGGATGCTAAAGCATGGATGTACGAAGCCGCTGAGAAAAGCTACGGGAAAAACGGCGGGAAGATACTGGAGATGAACAGACTGGCAATTGAGCGGGGATTTTCCGAAGTCTGTAGGATTGCCGTGCCAGACCACTGGAGAAGCATCGAAGACAAGCCTGTCTCCCATGCCGGCCTGGACAACGCCCCTATTCCCGACCGTCCAGAGATGATGGACTTCGTCCGCAACATCCAGCAGCCCGTCACCGACCAGCGGGGGAACGAGCTGCCCGTATCCGCGTTCCTGCCCTATGCGGACGGCTATACGCCCCCCGGAAGCACTGCCCACGAAAGGAGGGCCGTGGCCACGGAGATTCCCGTGTGGAAGCCGGAAAACTGCATCCAATGCACCCGGTGCTCCTTTGTTTGCCCCCATGCGGTCATCCGGCCCGCGGCTTTAAGCCCTGAGACCAAAGCCCAGGCGCCGGATGGCATGAAGACCGTGCCCATGATGGGCCTGGACGGCTATTCCTTCGCCATCACTATCTCCCGGGCAGACTGCACAGGCTGCGGCACCTGCGCCGCCGTCTGCCCCGGAAAGCGCAGGAGTCCACAGGAGGAGCCCGCAAAGGCTCTGGAAATGGTGCCGGTAAACCAGCTCTCTGAACAGGAGTCCTCCCTCTGCCAGCAGAGCTTCGACTCCTGCAAGCCCCTTGCGCCCTGTCCGGAAGCCACAGAAAAGTTTCCCCCGGGCACCCTAAAGGGCAGCCAGTTCCTGCGCCCTCTGATGGAATTCTCCGGAGCCTGCGCGGGCTGCGGGGAGACTGCCTATGTAAAGCTCCTGACCCAGCTCTTCGGCTCCCGGATGTATATCGCCAACGCCACGGGCTGCAGCTCCATCTGGGGCAACTCCGCGCCCTCCTGCGCCTATGCCCTGGATGAGGACGGCCACGGCCCCGCCTGGTCCAACTCTCTCTTCGAGGATGCCGCGGAGTTCGGTTACGGAATGCTCATGGCGCGGGAGGCGCTGGCGAAGCGCTCCGCGGATGCCGGTACCGATACCATACAATGGGTCATA
>CAOOJO010000564.1 GCA_948496895.1 uncultured Acetatifactor sp.
GACTGCTTGTCCAGGGCCACCATCACGGCGCAGGTGTGCCCATCGAAGCCCACTTTGGAATCATTGTAGCCAATCTCATTCACGGTCTTGCGCACGATGGCGGGGATGTCCAGGTTGGCCGCTGTGGTGATCTCGCCTGTCACCAGCACGAAGCCTGTGCAGCTCGCGGTCTCGCAGGCCACGCGGCTCATGGGATCCTGCTCCATGCAGGCGTCCAGGATGGCGTCCGACACGGCGTCGCAGAGCTTGTCGGGATGTCCTTCTGTTACGGATTCTGATGTAAATAAGTGCTTTTCCATTTGTCTCTTCCTTTCTTTATGTACCTGATGAAAATGCATGAAAAAGTCCGCCTACCATGGAGTGCCTTCTTCCATAAATAAGCGGACTAAAATCTTTCGATGTCAAATCCTCTTATTGTTCGAAAAACACTCGCTCAGGTGGGCACCTTCCTCAATGGGGTTGCCGCGGCTTCATCGATCCTATGTATCTCCACCGACTCTGAATAAGAGAAATCATATGAACTTGTGCGGATAGTTCCTATCCGCTTATTACTCTACTACGAATCAGTCCCTTTGTCAACAGGAATTTTTATCCTGAGTTCATGGACGGTCAATTCTCCCCGAGCCGCTTCTCCATGTACTCATATCCGTAATGGGTGCGGTACTTCAGGGCCGTGGACTTGGTGATCTTCCCCTCCTGGTACAGCCGCAGAAGGCTTCCGTCCATGGTGCGCATGCCCTCGTTCACGCCGGCCTGCATGGCGGCTCCCAGCTGATTCACCTTGTTCTCCCGGATCATGTTCTGGATGGCGTCCGTGGACTTGAGCACCTCGAAGACCGGAATCCGAATCTGATTGCCCTCCCCGTCCTCCATGGTAGAGGGCACCAGCTGCTGGCAGACCACGGCCTTCAAGACCTGGGCCAGCTGCGTCCGGGCCTGCTCCTTCTCCGGGAACACGCTCACGATGCGGTTGATGGTGTCCGCCGCGCTGTTGGTGTGGAGGGTGCTGAACACCAGCACGCCGGTCTCGGCGGCAATCAGGGCCGCGGAAATAGTGTCGTAATCCCGCATTTCTCCCAACAGAATCACGTCCGGGCTCTCCCGCAGGGCGGAGCGCAGGGCGCTCAGGTATCCCGGCGTGTCGATGGAGATCTCCCTCTGGGTCACGATTGCCTTCCTGTGCCTGTGGATGTACTCGATAGGGTCTTCCATGGTGATGATGTGGCAGTCCCGGCTGTTGTTGATCCGGTCGATCATGCAGGCCAGGGTGGTGGTCTTGCCCGTGCCCGCGGCTCCTGTCACAAGCACCAGTCCGCCGTTTCTATTGTTCCTCCCCTCCGCGTCGTCCGTCAGGGCCAGGATGTCCTCCGGTATCCCCAGGTTCCGCGGATCCGGCAGCTCGAAGCGGATGACGCGGACTACCGCCGCAAGAGACCCCCTCTGGCGGAACACATTGACCCGGAAGCGCCCGCCGGGGAAGCCCTCCCGTCTGGACATGGAGAGGGAGAAGTCGTCATCCTCCCCGGCCTCCAGCCTGGTCCTGCTCCGCCTGGCCTCCGCGTAAATCTGCTCCACCAGCTCCCCGATATCCCTGGGCATAAGCGGAGCCGTGTCCATCCGCGCCTGTACGCCGTTTCGTTTCATTGTCACCGGCAATCCAGGTACCAGAAAGATGTCCGCCACATCCTCGTCCCGCACCGCCTGCTCCAGAATCTCCTGCAATTTCATATCCTGTCCACCCTTCTTTTCTCAGCTCCGCCATACCGGCACAGCCGCCGCAAACGCTCTGTTCATCCTATTCCATCTGCCAGAGATTCAGATCCTCCTCCGGCGCCCATTCCTTCTGTATCCGCCAGCTCACTACCCGCAGATGCCCGTCTTCGCTGACGATTCCCACCCGCAGCCTGAACTCGCCCTCCTGAAAGGTTCTCCAGACAGTGCCCGCGTCGTCCCTCTCCGCGCTGTCCAGCTCCTCCAAAGCCTTCTCCTCCTTCAGGGCTTCTTCCGCAGCCTGCAGAAAG
>CAOOJO010000565.1 GCA_948496895.1 uncultured Acetatifactor sp.
TGGCAGAGGGCGACACGGTGCTGGAGGGCGCGGCGCTGGAACCAGAGGTGTCCACATTGTGCGCGTTCCTGGAGCAGTGCGGCGCGTGGATTGAGGGAATCGGGAGCGACAGGCTTGTAATCCATGGCGGCAGGCGGCTCTACGGGACGCAATTTGCGGTACCGTCGGACAGAATCGTGGCCGGGACATACCTGCTTGCCTGCATCGGGGCAGGAGGAAGCGCGTTCCTGGAGCAGGCGCCCCAGGAGGAGATGCAGTCGGTGCTGGAGACCGCGGCGCGGATGGGCGGGCGGGTATGCACCTCCAAGGAGGGCATTTATGTACAGGCCCCTGACAGGCCGGCGGCCATAGACCTGGTGACGGCCCCCTATCCCGGCTTTCCCACGGATCTCCAGTCGGTGGTGCTGGCGGTGGAGACCAGGGGGAGGGGAGAAAGCCATATCCGGGAGACGATTTTCGAGAACCGCTTCCGAATCGTGGAGGAGCTTCGGAAAATGGGGGCTTCGGTGGAGATGGACAGTCCCCGCAGCGCGCTGGTAGAAGGCGTGGAGACCCTGCGGGGCACGGCCCTGACGGCCAGGGAGCTGCGGGGCGGGGCGGCCCTGGTGGCTGCGGGACTCATGGCGGAGGGCGAGACCCTGGTGGAGGGCTGTGCCTATATCTACCGCGGTTATGAGAATATAGGCAGGGATTTCAGAGAATTAGGAGCGCGTGTGGCAAGTGTTTAGGAAAAGCAGAGTGGGTATCTTCATCTTGCTGGCCATCCTGTTCCTGGCGGCAGCCGGGGCGGTGGGCTATGTGAAAAAGACATATACCATTCAGACAGTGTACGTGGAAGGGAATGTCCATTATACGGAGGAGGAAATCAAGGCTATCGTCATGAGCGGGCCTCTGGGGGACAATTCCCTCTATCTCTCCATGAAGTATAAGAACAAGGGGATAGAGGGGATTCCCTTCGTGGACGTGGTGGACGTGGATATCCTCTCCCCGGACACGGTGAAGATCATCGTGTACGAGAAGTCCCTGACGGGCTGCGTGCGGTATCTGGACACCTACATCTATTTCGACAGGGACGGCTATGTGGTGGAGAGCTCTAACATCAGGACAGTGGGGGTGCCCCAGATTATGGGGCTGCAGTTCGACTATATCGTCACAGGCGAGAAGCTGCCGGTGGAGAACCAGGAGATTTTCGACAGCATTCTGGACATCACTAAGCTTATGCAGAAGTATGAGCTGGCGTCGGACAAGATTTACTTCAACAAAGCGGGGGCAATCACGCTTTATTTTGACGAGGTCAAGGTCTCCCTGGGCAACGACCCTGCCACATTGGAGGACAAGCTGATGCTGCTCCCCGGGCTGTTGGCCAATCTGGAGGGGAAGAGCGGCACTCTGCAGATGCAGACCTACGATGCCGACAGGGGGAAATATGTGTTCAAGCCGGGACAATGACTTCCCCTGTACAATATTTGCCGTATTTTTTTTAGAAAATGGTTGATTAATTTGAAAAATGATTATATGATAATAGAAGCGGAAACGAAGACGGGAAAAGGAGGGCATATCTTTGCTTGAAATTAAGACGAACGATGCTGAATCTGCTGCCAAGATTATAGTGGTCGGTGTGGGAGGCGCAGGTAATAATGCTGTAAATAGAATGATTGACGAACAGATTGACGGTGTGGACTTCATTGGAGTCAATACGGACAAGCAGGCCCTACAGCTGTGCAAGGCCCCCAGGCTGCTGCAGATCGGGGAGAAGCTGACCAAGGGGCTGGGAGCGGGAGCAAAGCCGGAGATTGGCCAGAAGGCCGCCGAGGAGAGTTCTGAGGAGATTACCGCCGCGCTGAAGGGTTCGGACATGGTGTTCGTCACCTGCGGCATGGGAGGCGGCACAGGGACCGGGGCGGCCCCGGTGGTGGCCAAGCTGGCCAAGGACATGGGGATACTTACGGTGGGGGTGGTGACCAAACCCTTCCGCTTTGAAGCCAGGACCCGCATGGTGAACGCCCTGAGCG
>CAOOJO010000566.1 GCA_948496895.1 uncultured Acetatifactor sp.
AAAAGAACGGCTTCCACCTGGGCTACGGCTGGTGCGGCGGCCCCTGCCGCTGGGGCACCAAGCTCAAGACTCGCTCCCTGGACAAGCTGGCTCTGGACGCTGAAGTCCACTATGTGGGCATTGCTGTGGACGAAACAAAACGGCTGGAGAAATTAGAAGCGCCGAAGTTCTCCCCCCTGGCCGAGGCCGGGATGACAGAGGCGGACTGTCTGGCGTTCTGCTATGATCGGGGCTTTTTCTGGGAGGAAAATGGAGTCCGTCTGTATGACATTCTGGACCGGGTTTCCTGTTGGTGCTGCAAAAATAAGAACCGGAAAGAGCTGAAAAATATTTATCGATTTCTTCCGCAGTATTGGGAGCAGCTGAAGGAATTGCAATCCCATATTCCTATGCCCATGAAACCATACAGCCGCAAGGGCGTCCCCTATGGGAACGTGTTCGATTTGGAGCGGGTATTTGAAAGGGAAATTCAGGAGGAGCTCTGCGGGGCTGCTCCAAAGAAGGAAAGGAGGAGGCGTGAGCAAAGCAGATAAAAAGGGACGGCACCACCTTCACATAGAGCTGACCCCGGCACAGTACCGGCGGCTGACAGAACAGGCCGACGCCTGCGGCCTCAGCAAGCGGGCCTATCTCATCCGGCTTCTGGAAAGCAAGCCCGTTCGGGCACGGCCTTCCCGGGAGATTCAGGACCTGCGCTGGGAGGTGCATAAAATCGGCGTGAATATCAATCAGATCGCCCGGAGCGTCAACGCCGGAATCGCCAGGGCGGAGGATGCCAGGCAGGGGCTGTTTCTGCTGGAGCGGGTCTATGAGCTGCTGTATGAGGTGGTGAGGAAATAGGTGGCGGTCACAAAGATTCTCGCCCGGAACGGCGGACTGGAGCAGGCAATCCAATATGCTCTGAACGGAGATAAAACAGAGGGCCGCATCCTCACGGCCCACCAGAACTGCGACCCCGGTCTGGAGTATAGGCAGATGATGGACACCAAGCGGGATATCGGGAAGATGGATGGCCGCCAGTGCTATCACATCATTCAGTCCTTCAAGCCCGGTGAGGTCACGCCGGAACTGGCGCTGGAGATTGCGACAGAATTTGCCTCAGAATATTTGACGGATTATGAGGTGGTGATCGGCACCCATGTGGACAAGGACCACATCCACTCGCATCTGGTGTTCAATTCCGTGAATAGCCAGACCGGGAAAAAATATCATGTAACGTCGCAGGAATACTACCGGCAAATCCGCAGCATATCAGACCGTCTCTGCCGGGAGCACGGCCTGTCGGTCTTTGTGGAGGGCGCTTCTTCCAAGGCCGCCAGCTACATCGAATGGCTGCGGCAGAGCAAGGGCCAGCCCACCTTCCGCTCCATGCTGGAGGCGGACCTGCGGACGGCCATCGAGGACGCCAACGACCTGGGCCACTTCTTCATGCTCATGGAGCACATGGGCTGGGAGATCAGCCATGGGAACCGCCTAGGCTTTCGTCTGCGGGGGCAGGAGAGGTTTATGATCCCAGGCCGGAAGAATCCTATGTTCACGGAGGACGGCATCCAAGCCGCTATTTTAGGAAACCTGTCCGCCATCGAGGCGGGGCGGAGACCGCCCGCATCCTACCGCGCCCCTTACCGGCCCTATAAAAAGCACCCGAAATACACCGGCTTTCTGGCACTGTACGTCCACTACTTATACGTTCTCGGCAAGATTGAAAAGCGGCAGTACCCGCCCCGGATGACGCCCCAGCTTCGGAAGGAGGTTATCCGGTTTGAGCGCTGCCGGGAGCAGTTCGCGTTTCTCCGGGAGAACAGCATCTCTACCCAGGAGGACATGACAGTGTTCCAGGCCCACACAGAGGATACGCTGGCCAGTTTGATGAAGCAGCGGACCATCCTGAATGTGAGGAAGAAAAAGCGCCGTGCTCTTTACGACGCTCTGGCCGACGTGGAGGCCCTGGCGGAAGCCAGGCGGCTCTATGACGAGGGCCTCTCCGGCATGGAGGAAGAAG
>CAOOJO010000567.1 GCA_948496895.1 uncultured Acetatifactor sp.
TGATGCCGCGGCAGGGGAGGGCGATGGAGCCGCCCATGAATGGACTGCCGCGGAGCGCGCGGAGGTGATCGACCGCCTGGGCAGGATGACGGCGTATGCCAGGGAGCGGGGCGTGGTGCTGCTCCACGAGAACGAGAAGGGCATCTACGGAGATACCGTGGAGCGCTGCGCGGATCTGATGAGGGAGCTGGGCTGCGGGCATTTTCAGGCAGTGTTCGACCCGGCCAACTTCGTGCAGTGCGGCCAGGATACCAGGGAAGCCTATGAGGCTCTCCGGAGCTTCATTGCCTATGTGCACATCAAGGACGCACGGATGGAAGACGGAAGCGTAGTGCCGGCCGGGGCGGGTGACGGCAATGTGGAGCATACCCTGAAGGCCCTTTTGGACAGCGGGTACGAGGGGTATCTGAGCCTGGAGCCCCATCTGGGCAGCTTTTCGGGGCTGGCCGCGCTGGAGCTGGATGACAAGATGCAGAACCTCCCCCAGGGCGGAGAGGGCACATTTACGCTGGCGTACCGGGCGCTGGAAGAGATTTTGGATAAAATAATCAGGTAGGAGGAGCTGTACCGATGGAAAAGGTGAGATTAGGCGTAATCGGTTTTGGGAACATGGGAACCGGACATGTGAAAAGCGTGGCGGAAGGAAGGGTGCCGGGCATGGAGCTGGGGGCGATCTGCGACTCCGCCCCGGCCAGATGTGAGGCGGCGAGGCAGGCGTATCCTGAAATCCCTGTATTCGGCGATGCGCAGGAGCTGTACCGCAGCGGCCTGTGCGATGCGGTCATCATCGCCACGCCCCATTATTTCCACCCGCCCCTTGCCATAGAGGCATTCCGCCATGGCCTGCACGTCATCACGGAGAAGCCGGCAGGGGTCTATACGAAGCAGGTAAAGGAGATGAACGCCGCCGCGGCGCAGTCCCACAGGAAATTCGGCATCATGTACAACCAGCGGACCAACCCCGTGTACCAGAAGCTGCGGGAGATGGTGCAGAAAGGGGAGCTGGGCCATATCAAGAGGATCACATGGATCATCACGGACTGGTACCGTCCCCAGGCTTACCACGACAGCAGCACATGGCGCTCCACCTGGAAGACGGAGGGCGGCGGCGCGCTGATCAACCAGAACCCCCACCAGCTGGATCTCTGGCAGTGGATGTTCGGCATGCCGGACAGGATATTCGCCAAGGCCAGCTTCGGCAAGTATTATGACATCGAGGTGGAAGACGATGTGATGGCGTTCTTCGAGTATGACAATGGGACCACCGGGGAATACATCACCTCCACCGGGGAGGCGCCGGGCACCAACCGCCTGGAGATCGCCTGCGACATGGGCAAGGTGGTGGTGGAGCACAACAGGATCGTCTTCCATCGCAATGTCATATCGGAGCGGGAGCACAACCGGGTGAACACGGCTCCCTTCGGAACCCCGGAGTGCTGGGAGTGCAATATTCCGGCAGACTTTTCCGGCGGGCCCCAGCATGTGGGGATCCTGAGCAATTTCGCCTCTGCCGTGTTGAACGGCACACAGCTTCTGGCGCCGGGTGAGGAGGGCATTTTCGGGCTGACCATCTCCAATGCCATCCATCTGAGCGCATGGACAGGGGAGACCGTGGACGTGAAACAGTTCCCGGACGAGCGGTTCTACGAAATGCTCCAGGAGAAGATCAGCGGATCCACTGTCGTGAAGAAGGAATCCCAGGTAATCGTGGACAACAGCAAGACATATTGAAGGGACATGTGAGGAGGGGCCATGTCGAATGACTTTTCAAAGGGGAAGGTCTGGCGGAATATCATATCCCAGGCCATTCCCCTGATGCTGGCACAGATGGTGCTGCTTTTGTACAATGTGGTGGACCGTGTCTATATCGGGCATCTGCCGGGAGCGGACAGCATGGCGCTGACAGGCATCGGGCTGGCGTTTCCGCTGACCACGCTGATCGCGGCGTTCACCTACCTGTTCGGCACGGGAGGGACGCCCCTGTTTTCCATAGCCAGGGGG
>CAOOJO010000568.1 GCA_948496895.1 uncultured Acetatifactor sp.
CTGGTCCACGACAACGGCGTGCTCCATTTCCATGACGCGGACTACTTCATCCAGCCGATTTTCAACTGCTGCCTGATCGACATAGGGGACATGCTGGACAACGGCACGTCCATCAACGGTAAGATGATAGAGTCCCCCAAGAGCTTCCAGGTGGCCTGCACCGTCACCACCCAGATCATCGCGGCGGTGGCCAGCAACCAGTACGGCGGCCAGTCCGTGAACATCAAGCACCTGGGCAAGTATCTGCGCAAGAGCAAGGAGAAATTCCGCCTCCAGCTGGACGAGGAGTTCGGCGATGCGCTGGATGAGGACTCCAAGGAGCGCATCGTGGAGCTGCGGCTCCAGGACGAGCTGCGCTCCGGCGTCCAGACCATCCAGTACCAGATCAACACCCTGATGACGACAAATGGACAGTCACCCTTCGTGACCTTGTTCCTGCACATAGACGAAGAGGACGAGTATGTGGAGGAGACCGTCCGGATCATCGTGGAAATCCTGAACCAGCGTCTGCAGGGGACGAAGAACGAGAAGGGCGTCTTCGTGACCCCGGCTTTTCCCAAGCTGGTATATGTGCTGGACGAGAACAACTGCTTAAAGGGCGGGAAATACGACTATGTCACCCGCCTGGCCGCCAGATGCTCGGCGAAGCGCATGTATCCGGACTATATTTCGGCCAAGAAGATGCGGGAGAATTATGAGGGCAATGTATTCTCCTGCATGGGCTGCCGCTCCTTCCTGTCCCCCTGGAAGGACGAGCGGGGGAATTATAAATGGGAGGGGCGGTTCAACCAGGGCGTGGTCAGCCTGAACCTCCCCCAGATAGGAATCGTCTCCGAGGGCAATGAGGAAATCTTCTGGAAAAGGCTGGACGAGCGGCTGAACCTGTGCTATGAAGCGCTGATGTGCCGCCACAAGGCGCTGCTTGGCACCTTGTCCGACGTAAGCCCCATCCATTGGCAGTACGGGGCCATCGCCCGCCTGAAAAAGGGGGAGAAGATAGACAAGCTCCTGTACGGCGGCTATTCCACCATCTCCCTGGGCTATATCGGCCTCTATGAGCTGACCTGGCTCATGAAGGGCTGCAGCCATACCGACCCCAAGGGCAAGGAGTTCGCCCTGCGGGTCATGGATCATCTGAAGGACACTGCCGCCAGGTGGCGGGAGGAGACGGGGATAGGCTTCAGCCTCTACGGCACGCCTGCGGAGACCCTGTGCTACCGGTTCGCCCGCATCGACAGGGAGAAGTACGGGGACATCCCCAATGTGACGGACAAGGGGTACTACACCAACTCCTATCATGTGGACGTGCGCGAGCCTATTGACGCGTTCACGAAATTCCGTTTCGAGAGCGAGTTCCAGAACAAGTCTCTGGGCGGGGCCATCTCCTATGTGGAGGTGCCCAACCTCATCAACAACGTGGAGGCTGTGGAGGAAGTGATACGCTTCATCTACGACAACATCCAGTACGGCGAGTTCAATACGAAGTCCGACTACTGCCATGTCTGCGGATTTGACGGGGAGATTCAGGTCAATGAGGACAATGAGTGGGAATGCCCCCAGTGCCACAATAAGGATCATTCCAAGATGAACGTCACCAGGCGTACCTGCGGATACCTGGGAGAGAACTTCTGGAACGCCGGCAAGACAAAGGAAATCAAATCGAGGGTGCTGCATCTATGAATTACGCGACGATTAAAAAGACGGACGTGGCCAATGGCCCGGGCATAAGGGTGTCCCTGTTCGTCAGCGGCTGTACCCACCGCTGCAGGGGGTGCTTCAACAGCGAGGCCTGGGATTTTGGCTTCGGCCAGCCCTATACCCAGGAGACGGAAACAGCGATTCTGGAGGCCCTTGCGCCGGAATATATCCGGGGCCTGAGCCTTCTGGGCGGGGAGCCCATGGAGCCCCAGAACCGGGGGACGGTGCTATCGCTCCTGCGCAAGGTGCGCCAGCGCTATCCGGAGAAGGATATCTGGTGTTATACGGGGTATGACTATGAG
>CAOOJO010000569.1 GCA_948496895.1 uncultured Acetatifactor sp.
ATGCCATTCCTCAGGCTCGTTACGGATACAGAATGAACAACGGCACTCTGGTGGATACCATGATTAAGGACGCCCTGTGGGATGCGTTCAACGACTATCACATGATCATGACTGCCGACAATATCTGCCGCGAGTGGGGACTGACCCGCGAGGAGCTGGACGAGTTCGCGCTTAAGAGCCAGCAGAAGGCCGAGGCGGCGCAGAAGTCCGGCGCCTTTGACGCTGAGATCGTGCCCGTCATGGTCAAGAAGAAAAAGGAAACAATCGAGTTTAAGGTGGATGAGGGCCCCCGTGCCGGTTCCACCATGGAAGGCCTTGCAAAGCTTCGCCCCATCAATCCCGACGGCTTTGTTACCGCAGGCAATGCCTCCGGCATCAATGACGGCGCTGCCGCCATCGTGGTGATGAGCGAGGAGAAGGCTAAAGAGCTGGGCGTGAAACCTATGGCTACTTTTGTGGCGGGCGCTCTGGCAGGTGTACGTCCTGAGGTAATGGGTATCGGCCCTGTGGCTGCCACCAAGAAGGTGCTGGCCAAGACCGGCATGAAGATCGAGGACTTTGATATCATCGAGGCCAACGAGGCCTTTGCCGCCCAGTCTGTAGCGGTGGGCAGGGATCTGGGAATCGATGTGGACAAACAGCTCAATCCCAACGGTGGAGCTATCGCTCTGGGACATCCTGTTGGCGCTTCCGGATGTCGTATCCTGGTGACCCTGCTGTATGGAATGCAGGCCAGAGGAGCCAAGACAGGTCTCGCGACGCTGTGTATCGGCGGCGGTATGGGCTGTTCCACGATCGTAAAGATCGAAGATTAAGAAAGATACGCCCGGGGAGGCCGCATGCGTTCCCCGGGCCGTTTGGCGGTATGCTGATTTGGCTGTATATCGAACACAATACATGCATAGCGGAGTCTGGTTCATGCCATGCTCCAGCCGTGCGGAAATGAGGTAAATATGGACTATATTCTTTATGAGCAGAAGGGGCAGTACGCGATCCTTACGATCAACAGAGAGAAGGCGCTGAACGCTCTGAACAGCCAGGTGCTGGAGGAACTGGATGCGGCCCTGGACGCAGTGAACCTGGACGAGGTGAGATGCCTGATCCTCACCGGAGCGGGCCAGAAGTCCTTTGTGGCGGGCGCGGACATCGGGGAGATGAGCACGCTGACCAAGGCCGAGGGCGAGGCTTTCGGCAAAAAGGGTAACGATGTGTTCCGCAAGCTGGAGACATTCCCGATTCCTGTGATCGCTGCCATCAACGGATTCGCGCTGGGCGGCGGCTGTGAGATCTCCATGAGCTGCGATATCCGCATCTGTTCCGACAATGCGGTATTCGGACAGCCCGAGGTGGGCCTGGGCATCACACCCGGATTTGGCGGCACCCAGAGACTGGCCCGTCTGGTGGGCGCGGGCATGGCGAAACAGATGATTTATACGGCTCGCAACATCAAGGCTCCCGAGGCTTACCGGATCGGTCTGGTGAACGAAGTGTACTCCGCCGAGGTGGACGCGGAGGGCAATGTGGTAAAGACTGCCCAGGAAGTGCTGCTGGCGGCGGCTGAGAAGATGGCCTCCGGTATAGCCAAGAACGCTCCCATCGCCGTGAGAAACTGCAAGAAAGCCATCAACGAGGGCCTGGACGCGGACATGGACGCCGCTGTGGCCATCGAGGAAAAGCTGTTTGGAGACTGCTTTGAGACCGAAGATCAGAAGTACGGCATGGCTTTCTTCCTGGACAAGAATAAGGAGAAGGTCAAGGAGCCCTTTAAGAACTGCTAATGCGGCGGCCAGGCAGGGAGAACGGCATGGACAGAAAGCAGATCCCGCCGGGAATCAGCTGGATCGTGGCAGGGGTAGCCCTGATCATCTGTCCGTTTGTCAACCGCTATGACACATGGGATACGGAATTGCTGGCAGGCGGTATCGTCTGCTGCCTGATGGGCGCGGCATGGTTCTTTGCCCGAGAGTTCATGCGGTATCACAGCCACCATATCTGCGGC
>CAOOJO010000570.1 GCA_948496895.1 uncultured Acetatifactor sp.
CTGGCTACCCAGATTCAGTTCGTCCAGAACATGTTCCTGGGGGCAGTCACAGGGGCGGGAGCCATCCTGGGAGCCCAGTACTGGGGGAAGGGGGACAGGCATACCCTGGAGGATGTCTTCAACATGATGCTCCGGTTCTGCGGCATGGTCTCTGTGCTGTTCTTCCTGGCCTGTGAGCTGATTCCGGGGCTGCTCATGCATATCTTCACCCATGACGCGGCGCTGATTGCCATCGGCAGCTCCTATCTGCGCATCGCGGGCTGGTCCTATCTGCTGACAGGCGTCTCCCAGTGTTATCTGACCATGATGAAGGTGTCGGACCATGTCAAGCCCGGGGCGGTCATTAGCTGCTGCGCCGTATTGCTGAACATAGGGCTGAACGCGGTGTTCATATTCGGGCTGCTGGGAGCGCCCGCTATGCAGGCCCGGGGAGCCGCGTTTGCCACCACTATTTCCCGGGTGGTGGAGCTTTTGCTATGCCTGGCTGTGACGACAAACGCGTCTTGTATCCGTCCGGCCTTCGGCAGGTTCCTGAAGCAGCCCAAGGGCCTGAAAGCCGATTTCGCGAAGCAGTGCCTGCCCCTTCTGGGCGGGTCCCTGTGCTGGGGCATTGGCTTTACCTCCTACACTGCGATCATGGGGCATATGGGCACGGATGCCGCGGCGGCCAATTCCGTGGCGGCGGTGGTGCGAGACCTGATTTGCTGCATGTGCAATGGCATCGGCAGCGCGGCGGGGATCATGGTGGGCAATAAGCTTGGCGCGGGACAGCTTGAGCTGGGCAAGGCATATGGGATAAAGCTCAAGAACATTTCCTATGTCATCGGGTTCGTCTCTACGGCCCTGGTGCTGGCGGTGACGCCGCTGATTGTCAGGATGGTGATTCTGACGGATCAGGCCAGGGATTACCTCACGGGGATGATGGTGATCATGGCCATCTATATGATAGGGCGCTGCGTGAATACGGTCACCATAAACGGCGTGCTGGACGGAGGCGGCGATACCCTGTTCGACATGTACAGCCTGATCGTCTGCATGTGGCTCATAGCCATCCCGCTGGCGCTGGCCGGAGCCTTCGTGCTGCACTGGTCGCCGCTTGCGGTCTACGCCTGTACCTGCCTGGACGAGGTGGGCAAGATTCCCTGGGTGATGCTGCGGTTCCGGAAATATAAGTGGGTACAGGATCTGACAAGGGAAGTGTGAGAATGGTTTTTTGGAAAATATCAGGCTTTGTTTTGGAGCCTGGTATTTTTTTGTCTGAACGGGGAATGCTATACTGCATAACGCTGAATACAGCCTAATATAATCATGCGATTGAAGCAGTCAACGTTATGCAGTCTGGTTTCACGGCAAGTGAAATCGTTAAGCAGTATAAATTCATGTTTTGAGTAAATCCATGGGAAAGGGTGAAGAGCATGGCAGAAGCAAAGAACTCCAGGGATGACAAGAAGATAGAGAAGGAAGAGCATAAGGACGAGCGGATAGAGCAGACCGGGCAGGTGACCCTGGACGAGAGCGGGAAGCTGGGGGACATCCACCTGATATCCATCATCGGGGAGATTGAGGGGCATGAGAACCTGTCCAACAATTCCAAGACCACGAAATACGAGCACATTCTGCCCAGCCTGGCGGCGATTGAAGACAGCAAGGACATACAGGGCGTCCTGGTGCTCCTGAACACCATGGGCGGAGACGTGGAGGCAGGGCTGGCCATCGCGGAGATGATTGCCTCCCTGAGCAAGCCCACAGTGTCCCTGGTGCTGGGCGGCAGCCACTCCATCGGCGTGCCCATCGCGGTGAGCACGGACTATTCCTTTATCGTGCCCACTGGAACCATGGTGATACATCCCGTTCGCATGAACGGCATGATCATCGGCGTGCCCCAGACCTTCGACTACTTTAAGCTGATACAGGACAGAATCACCGGATTCGTCTGCAGCCACTGTCGTATAGACAAGAAGACCCTGGAGGACTTGATGACGGAGACGGGGATTCTC
>CAOOJO010000571.1 GCA_948496895.1 uncultured Acetatifactor sp.
GAGGGAGAGGAAGGACGCCCTCATAGCGGACATGGAGGGCCAGATAAAGGAGCTGATGGCGTGGTCGGAAAACTATGGGCCAGGGGCAGAAAAGTCCTCGTATATAGATCGGGCAAACGCAGTCCTGATACAGCAGATAGAGCTGGAGAAGCAAAGAGATGCCGCCGTGGAAACCGATGAAAGGGCGCTGCAGGAGGCGGATGATGCCTTGTACATCGCGGGGCTGCGCCTCCAGGAGCTAAAGGAGGAGCTGAAGGAGAGGCGGATCTATGCGGACATCGATGGAACGGTCACCTATCTCCAGAAGACCAGGGAGGGCGACCGCTCCGTGAAGGGAAAGGCATTCATCACCCTTGCCGACCTGGATACGGTGGTGTTCACCGTAAAGGGGGAGGATGCGCAGTATTTCCCGGTGGGCACCCAGACCACGATTCTTTGCGGGAAAAAGGAATTCCAGGCCCAGGCCGTGGATCCGTCCCAGCTGGGGCTGGCACAGCAGCAGGAGGGGGAGGATTCTATGGCCTATCTGCAGCTGCTCCAGCCAGACCCGACCCTGGAGAACGGAGCGTCCGGAACCATTCAGGTCACTCTGGACCAGAGGGAGGATGTGCTGTATGTGAGCAAAGAGGCCATCAAAGCGGCAGAGGGAGCGCAGTTCGTCTATATGCTGGATGAAAGCGGGCTGCGGATTCTGCGGGAGGTGGTCACAGGCCTGGAGAACGAGGAGTACGTGGAAATCGTCAGCGGCCTTGTGGAAGGCGACAGCGTCGTCATTAATTAGATGAAAACGAATCTATTCGTAGGAAGAATGTAGCGATGAAGAGAAAAGCGGCACTGCTTATGGTCCTGCTCCTGGGGCTGACCGGATGCGGAATGGAAGAGGATTCCCCCATGGAGGCTCCAGAGCTTCTGGAGCCGGTGGATGTAAAGATGGACATAGCCATGGCGCAGAGAGGGGAAATCTATCAGATGTCTGTCTATAACGGAGAGGTGGTCCCCCATACGGAGGAGCTGTGTTTTACCATGGACGGCTCCCTGGAGGCAATCCATGTCATGATGGGCGATATGGTGCAGGAGGGGGAGGTCCTCGCCGTTTTAAGCGAGAAACGGATTGTGGAACAGATAGAGAGCCTGGAGGAGGAAATCGAAGACCTGGTCAGGATGGGGGAGTTCAGCGACAGACAGGCGGAAGCTGACCTTGAGATTGCCAGGGAGGAACTGGAGATGCTGCATGAGGACGGAAAGTTCGGGTACGTCGGCTGGGTGAAGGAGCTGGAAATCCAGAAGCTGGAGCTGAAGCTGGAAGAGGCAAGGCAGCTGCGAGGCCTGGAGCTGCAAAAAAACCAGGATGCCCTCAGGGCGCTTCAGGAAAAGCTGGGGAAAAACGAAATCATAGCTCCCTTCAGCGGAAGAATCGTGTATGTCAGCGATGCCAGGAAGGGGGACGCGATACTTGGCTACACGCCCGTAATCTACATAGCGGACGTAAGCCGCCTGAACCTGTCCACGGAGTTTGTCTCAGAGTCGCTGGTAAAAAACGCGGACAAGGTCTGCGCGAAAATCATGGATAAGGATTTCGATATCAGCTATATTCCCTATGAGAACAGTGAACTGGTGAAGATGGCCTTGGCCGGCGAGGAGATGAAGGCGCGATTTTCTATCGAGACAGAGGATGCCACGCTCCAGGCAGGCCAGTTCGCCGTGGTCATGGTCTATCAGATATACAGGGACGATGTGCTGACGATTCCCATAAACGCGTTCTACAGGGACGGAAGCGGACAATATGTCTATAAGCAGGTGGACGGCGCACGGATTAGGTGTAATGTGAAAGCCGGCCTGACCACGGATACGAAAGTAGAAATCGTGGAGGGACTTGAGGAAGGAGATATGGTCTATGTCAAGGATTAAAGCCTTTATGTCCGTGCTGCTGCTTGCGGCGGCAGCCTCCTTAAGCGCCTGCGGCGACAGGGGGCAGGAGCCTTCCTACGATGAAAGC
>CAOOJO010000572.1 GCA_948496895.1 uncultured Acetatifactor sp.
CTCCCTGTTCGGCCTGTATTCAGCCACAACGATCCGCTCCATCTCCTCCGGGCTTTCTTTGCAGCCGCCCTTTACCCAGCGGCGTATCACCGCGGACAGGCCCTCGCAGAAGAATGTCTGATGGGGACGCTGTTCGGCAGCGGCGGCTACGGCTCCGTGGCCCTGGCCGCCCAGGGGGTCTCCGGCAAAATCGGCATGGTCATCACCATGCTGGCCATGGGCATCTGCATGGGCCTGCAGCCCGCCATCTCCTATAATTTCGGCGCGGGCAATCTAAAGCGCATGAAGCAGATCATCCGCAGCACAGCGGTCTTCACGGTCTGCCTGGGCAGCACCCTCACCATTGCCTGCTATCTTGCCAGGAACGCCATCATCGCTGCCTTTATCGACAATGCGGAGGTGATTGCCTACGGACAGGTCTTCGTGTTTGCCTCCATCATCATCGGCCCCTTTTATGGGCTCTACCAGCTCTGCCAGACCTTCCTGCAGTCCACCGGAAAGGCCTCTTATGCCACGGCAGTAGCGCTGATGGACAAGGAGCTTTTCTATCTGCCGCTGCTGTTCCTCCTGGGCAGGGCCTTTGGGCTCTATGGGATCATCTTCACCGGGGCCGTAACTTTGTTTCTGTCCCTGGCGGCAGGCCTGGTCTTCAGCTTCCTGTGGAACCGGAAAATCAATGCCCCTGTCGCAGGCTGACAGGGGCAGGAATGGCGGACAGGTCAAACGGGAAATCCTTTCGCGGGTTCTTTTTCTATCTCTGCCAGGACAGATTCCATAGAAAGGTTATTCTTCTTCGCGATAGCGGATATGTCGTCGTATTCATATTTTTTTCGCTCCACGCCGTAGCCCGAGGAGGTTTTGCGGCGGACAGGGCCGTAAACAGTATCGATGGTATCCATGTGCCGCTCCAGAACGTATCTGCGCAGCGTGTTCTCACGGATGCCCAGTGTGGTGGTGTATTTAAAGATTGTCTGGATGATTGCTTCTTTTTTGTTCTCGTGGCACATGACATGAATCAGGGTGCCGGGTCGGGATTTTTTCATGCCTATGGGCGTGGTGTACACATCCAGCGCGCCGGCGGCGAACAGCCTGTCCATGGCAAAGCCGATGGCTTCCCCGGTCATGTCGTCCACATTGCAGCTCAGCTCGCAGATCTCGTCTCCGGCGCCTCCGCTTTCGCCCAGCATGGCGCGGACACAGTTGGCGGCCTCAAAGTCCTTCTTTCCCATTCCGTAGCCGATGCTCCGGACTTTCATAAGGGGCATGCTACCGAAGCGTGTGGCGAAGCACTTGATCAGGGCCGCGCCGGTGGGCGTGCAGAGTTCGCCCCGAACCAGGCCGCCGTAAACGGGAGCGTCCCGCAGAATGTAGGCTGTGGCAGGGGCCGGCACCGGCAGGATGCCGTGGGCGCATTTTACCTGGCCGCTTCCCACATGAATAGGGGATACGACGACCTCCTCTACGCCCAGACGGTCCATGAGCATACATACTGCCGTGATGTCCGCAATCGCGTCCATGGTACCCACTTCATGGAAATGGATTTCGGATACCGGGACGCCGTGGGCATGGCTTTCCGCTTCCGCAATCAGGCCATATACCGCCATAATGTCTTCCTGCACCTTTGCGGGGAGCGACAGATGGCCGCGGACGATATGCTCGATATCGTGCAGACTGCTGTGGTGGTGGCTATGGGTGTGGCCATCGTGGGCGTGGGCATGGGTGTGCTCATGGTCGTGATGGTGGTCATGGTCCTCGTGGGTGTGCTCTTGGCCATGGTCGTCATCGTGAGCATGGCTGTGCTCATGGTGGTGGCTGTCATCGTGGGCATGACCATGGTCGTGATGGTGGTCATGGCTCTCTTCTTCCTCTCCATCCACCGTTACAGTCATATGCGTTCCGGTGATGCCGCACTTTACGGACGGCTCTTTTTTGAATATAACGCCCGGTATGCCCAGCGCATTCAGCTCCTTTACAAATCCATCCGGATCCGGGAGC
>CAOOJO010000573.1 GCA_948496895.1 uncultured Acetatifactor sp.
GGCAGACACACATTCTTCTGTGCGCCGGTTGTCCGGGAACCAGAGGTCAAGCCGGTAGGGATGCGGTTTCAGCGGCCCGCGTCCCCATTCCGTTCAGGAAGTATTTCCGCCCATTCAGGCAATTTGAAACATATGGCTGCATTTATGTGGTATGGTTATGTTTGTCAATCGATAGGACGGATGGGAGGTGAGCGTATGGCGAAAGAACGTTTTGTGGAGATTTATGACCAGGGCATCGTAAATGTGGCAAAGGTCATAGTGGATACGGAAACCGGCGTGAATTACCTGATGGCTTCCCATAATAAGGCGAATGGCACCGGGCTGACTGTACTGGTGGATCAGGACGGCAAGCCCATTGTCACCCCCGTCAAGTAAGGGACTGTCTGCCGCACCACGGCAAGGGAAAACGTGCGTACAGGCAAGTGTAATCACGCCCGAAACGGCGGCTCCCGGAAATTGGAGCCGCCGTTTTTCTGCAATGAAACTCCCCTTAGCAAGCTGCGGGGTATCAGCCCGAGACTCACTTCGTTCGTCATTAGTTTGTCGCGATGCAAGCATGGAGGAATGTACCCTCCTGGGATTCAAGATTTTCAGCATGTCTGGCATAGCCCGCCCCTTTGGGTCTTCGCCGCAGCGATCAGAGTCCTTACACATCCATGCCATCCGGCCAGAGGCACCTGACTTCCTCCAGGATATGGCCGATGTTGCCCTCACCGGCATATTTGCCTACGTCGAAGTAGTCCTCGTCCAGCCCTGACCAGTACAGCTCGTTCTCGTCCCCGGCCACCTCCACATGTCTCCGCAGCCTTCCCACGTATGCCTCCAGCCTGCAGCCGGATACATGGTAGACAAAATCCATCAGATGCGTCAGGGTGATATCCTCCCTCGTAATGGCCGTCTCCTCCCAAAGCTCCCGGTAGGCGGCATCCAGCCCATCCTCTCCCGCCTCGATTTTGCCGCCCACCAGATTGGAAAAGCCCTTATAAGGGTCTTTCCTCCGCCTGCACAGCAGCAGCCTCTCCCCCGTCTCGTCAAAGACGGCTATGACATTATAGTTCTTCATGTATCGCGCCCCTCCCCTTCACAGACCGTTTCGCTCCGCCATTCTGCCTTCCACGTCATGCCCTTCGTCAGAACAGCTTCTAGAACATCTTCTTCAGTGCCGCCTTCAGCACGGCCCCGGAGTCCATGGCCTCGATGCCCTCGATGGCGTTCACCGCCTTGGCGGCCTCCGCCTGGCCATAGCCCAGGGACACCAGCGCCTCCACGGCCTCCCTCTTCTGGGGGCTGTCCATCGCTGCCGCGCCCGCAGCCTGTGTTCCCTGGATTTCCATGCCGATGGCGGTGTCCTCCACCTTGATTTTGCCCTTCAGCTCCAAAATCAGACGCTCTGCCGTCCTGGCCCCGATTCCCGGCGCTTTGGTGATGGACTTCACGTCCCCCGACAGGATGGCGAACCGCAGGGAGTCCGCATCCAGCACGGACAGAATCGCCAGCCCGCCCTTGGGACCGATGCCGCTTACCGTAATGCACTTCTTAAAAATATCCAGGTCGTTCTTGGACAGGAAGCCAAAGAGCTGTATGGCATCCTCCCGCACGCTGGTATAGGTGTACAGCTTCACCCTCTCCCCTATGCCCGGGAGCCTGGCCGCCGTGTCCGCGGAAATCCTGACATTATACCCGATTCCGCCCACATCGACCACAACATTGTCTTCCGCCATGTCCTCAACGGTTCCTTTCACATATGCTATCATGTCTCCCTCCTTATGCCACTCCGGGATTGCGCCTCAGTATTTTCTTGTACACTATCAGGAAGCACACCAGGTGCACCGCGAAGGTCAGGCCCCAGCTGATGGGATAGGAATAATACAGGCACTCCAGCGTATGGTAGCTGCGGAAGATGGAGTATATCCACACCACCCGGAACAGGCATGCCCCGGTCAGGGACACCAGCATGGGCATGATGGCGTAGCCCATGCCGCGCAGCGCTCCC
>CAOOJO010000574.1 GCA_948496895.1 uncultured Acetatifactor sp.
ATCTGGATACCTGCCACCCGGATATGGGGGATGGCCGGAACCGGTTGATGCTTAGCCAGATCAGGGCAGTCGGCGGCATCCTGCTGGACATTCACGCGGAGGACCTATCCTTCGCCACCCTCTGGCCGGAACCGAAGGACGGCTACGCCGCATGGCTTGCACCCAAGGAGGAATACCGCCGCCTGTTCGGGCTCCTGGCCACACAGGGCTGCCTGGAGCTGCTGGAATATCTCCATTGCCGGAAGCGCGGCTACTTTGTCCCGGAGGCAGCGGCGAAGCAGCTGAAGCTGCCCTGCGGCACAGTGGAAGAATTATTGAGAGCATTGGAGGAGCTGCAGATTCTGCGTTCTATGGAGTTGGAGCTGGAGAGCGGGGAGGTAAGGGCCTATGAGCTTGCCGAACCGGCGGCGTTCGTCCCTTTACTGTACATTGCCAGATGCTTCATGCAGACCGGCATGAATTATATATGTGTCGGGAATTATGATTCGCCTTTGCTCCGGAAAGGGAGCTGGAAGGAGCGATACGATTCCAAGGATGCCGTGCAGACCGGAACGAATTATATCTATTATGGGAATTATGATAATTCCTGTCTGCCGGATGAGGCTTCAGGGGGGAAAGCATGAGCCGCTATTTAAGGAGATATTGGAAAGAGAACGCCCTGGCGATCCTTTGCCTGGTGATATTGTGCGGGCTCCAGGTGGGCGCGAATATGCTGATGATGCAGTCGTTTCAGGGCATTATTGATGGAAGCATGGCCCGGTTCCTGTCCTGGACGCTGCTTCTTGTGGGGGTATGGTTCCTCATCCATGGACTGACCGGCGCGGAGACCTTTCTCCGGTGCCGTGCGATCCGCAGCATGAACAATGCCATCCGCCAGGACATGGCGCTTATATTATGGAAGAAAAGCTATCGAAGCTTTCATGGGCAGTCTGTGGGAGAATACCTAGCCCAGTTCACGAACGATATCGGCCAGATCGAGAATCTGGCGTGGAATCCCTTTTTTGAATGCATCCGCTCGGCGGTCACGGTGGTGTTCAGCATTGCGGCATTGCTTGCCCTTCATTGGTCCCTGCTGGCAGCGTCCGTAGCGACGACGGCGATCATGCTGTCCGTTCCAAAGCTTTTTCATCGGAGGATGGAACATCTGGGCGCTGTCTGTGCCCGGGAACAGTCGGCGGCTGTGAGCCAGCTGAAAGAGCAGCTAAGCGGATATGATGTCCTGCGTTTCTTCCATCAGGAGCAGCGGTTCATCAGGAATACGGGGCTGGCCAGCGATCGGATAGAGGCCCCCAAGTTCCGGTTAGCGTACATAAGGGGATTTGTCGGCGCAGGGATGGGATGCGTCAACATTGTGTGTCAGATGCTGCATGTCGCTTTGATCGGCGTGCTGTCCGTTCGGGGCATTATTTTGCAGGGGGCGCTTACAGGCGGGGGGACTCTGTGCGGAAGCCTCTCCTCCGGATTGGGGAACATGGCGCAGGCTGTACTGTCCATGTCCTCCGCAAAGCCGTATTTTGAGAAAATATCCCCTCCTGCAGAAGGGGCTGGAGATGATGTGATGGAAGAAGCCATGCGGAACGGAATCGCGCTGGATCATGTGGGCTTTTGCTATGAGAAAGAACCTGTCGTCAAAGGGTTCAGCGCCTATTTTGAGAAGGGCGGGAAATATGCCCTGACGGGCCCCTCCGGCTGCGGGAAATCCACGCTGCTAAAGCTGTTGCTGGGGTGCCTGCCGGAGTATACGGGATCCATTCGCCTGGACGGCCGGGAGATCAGGGATTGCAGGCCGGAGCAGCTATGGCGTCAGATCGGTTATATCGGGCAGGACGCATTTCTGTTCAGCACTACGATTTTGGACAACATTACTTTGGGAGAGGCGTTTACGGAAGAGCAGATATGGAGGGCATTGCGGGACAGCGCCCTGGAAAAGGATTTGCTGTCTATGCCGGACGGCCTGGATACGAATGTCGGGGAGAACGGCAGCAATCT
>CAOOJO010000575.1 GCA_948496895.1 uncultured Acetatifactor sp.
ATAATAGCAGCAGCCTCCCGCCGTATGCCCGGGTGTGGCGATCACCTTGCAGGTCATGCCCGCCAGCGTAATCTCCTCCCCATCCTTCACATACGCGTCCGCATAAGTGGCACAGGCCCTGCCCGCCTGCTCCGACACGTTCATCCGCGGGCTCTTCAGAAGCTCCCGCTCCGCCTCGCAGGCATAAGCCTTCACAGGCTCCTTTCCATCCGCCTCAGCCGCCGCATTCGCCGCGTCCCGCAGGGCGTCCAGCCCCCAGATATGGTCGAAATGCCCATGGGTCAGCAATATCCCCGCCACCCGGAACCCGTTCTTCTGCAAAGCAGCATAGATATTAGCCCCCTTGTCCGCAGGGTCTACTACAATCGCGTCATGCTCCCCATCCCGATACAGAAAATAGCAATTGGTCTGGCACACCCCCAGCACCATACGCCCTATCTTAATCTCAGCCATCCAAAGCTCCTCCTCTCAACACAACATAGGCGCAGGCAAAGCGCAAAAATCGCGCTTGGAAGAATATCCGCCCGCACACTTTAGCCGGTAGCCCGTTCAATATCCACCACACTCTCAATTCCCCGAATCTTCTCAATGACCCGGTTCAGCTCCTCCTTGCTCTCCACCTCAAAGGAAATCTGCATGGTCGCCAATCCCTGCCTGCTAATCCTGGTATTCAGGGAGAGGATGCTGATGTTCTTCTCCGTCAGAGCCTTGGTGATGTCCGCCAGGAGGCCGTTTCTGTTGTTGGCATAGATATCGATCTCCGCCACATACTTTTCCGTGGCATCCTCCGGTGCCTGCCACTCCGCATCAATGATTCGCGCCCTCTCTATCTCCGGAAGGTTCATCATGTTCACGCAGTCCGTGCGGTGAATGGAGATGCCCCGCCCTCTGGTGACGAAGCCTACAATCTCATCCCCGGGCACCGGAGAACAGCACTTGGAGAAACGCACCGAGAGATCCGCTATGCCACGTACCACGATGCCGCTCTTGGCCTTGATCGTAGCGGGCTTTGCGGCGGCCAGCGCGCCGTTCTCCGCGATGCTGGCCAGCACCTCCTCGTTGGTCAGCTCCTTCTTATGCTCCCGGTCGTAGAGGTCCTGCATCTTATTGACCACCTGGCCCTCCTTCAGAGCGCCATGGCCGATGGCTGCCAGCACGGAATCCCAGTCCCGGAATCCGTACTTTCGCATGACCGCATTCATATAATCGGGTTTCAGTAAATCAGAAAGCATCACGCTCCTGGCCTTGCAATAGCTGGACAGCAGATCCTTTCCCTTTACGATATTGTCTTCCTTCAGTTCATTCTTGAACCATTGATTGATCTTGTTCTTGGCCTGGGTGCTCTTCACCACGTTCAACCAGTCCCGGCTGGGACCCTTGGAGTTCTGGGAGGTGATGATTTCGATTCGGTCGCCGTTGTTGATCTGGTAATCGATGGTCACCAGCTTGTCGTTGACCCTGGCTCCCACCATCCGGTTGCCCACCGCGGAATGGATGCTGTAGGCGAAATCGATTGGAGTAGAGCCCGCAGGAAGGTTCTTCACCTCGCCGGTGGGTGTGAAGCAGTACACATTGTCCGAGAACAGATCCAGGTCATTCTTCAAGAGCTTCAGGAATTCCCGGTTGTCCGACATGTCCCGCTGCCACTCCAGAATCTGGCGCAGCCACACCAGCTTCTCCTCCTCCTGGGCGGCCACCTTCTTGCCGTCCGAAGCCTCCTTGTACTTCCAGTGGGCGGCGATGCCGTACTCCGCCGCCTTATGCATCTCGAAGGTGCGGATCTGAATCTCAAAGGGCTGGCCGGAGCTGCCGATCAGGGTAGTGTGCAGGGACTGGTACATATTGGCCTTTGGCATGGCGATGTAGTCCTTGAACCGACCGGGGATAGGCTTATACATCTCATGGATGACGCCCAGCGCCGCGTAGCAGTCCCGGACGCTGTCCACAATGATGCGCACCGCGAACAGGTCGTATATCTGAT
>CAOOJO010000576.1 GCA_948496895.1 uncultured Acetatifactor sp.
TCAAGGCGGGGGCCACCACCGGGGGCACGGACATCATCGTCAAGCTCCTGCGGCTGCGCTTTCCCCATCTGAAGACGGGCTCCCTCTTCCTGCTGACGGACGCCATCATCGTGACGGCTTCGGCCTTCGTGTTCCAGGATCTGGACACGGCGCTGTACGCAGGGCTCGTGGTCTTCATCAATTCCGTGCTGCTGGACATCGTGCTGTACGGGCGGGATGGCGCGAAGATGTTCTTCATCATCAGCGACAGCCCTGAAAGGATCGTCAGCCGCCTGCTGGAGGAGCTGGACATCAGCGCCACGTACATCTCCGGCAGCGGCGCTTACACGGGCATGGACAAGAAGGTGGTCTTGTGCGTGGTGAAGAAGCCCCTTTCGCCGAAGCTGGAGGAGATCGTCCGCCAGGAGGATCCGGGAGCCTTTACGATCATCACCAGCGCTTCGGAGATCTACGGGGAGGGGTATAAGAGCATTTTCAGTCAGAAGCTGTGACGGCTTCCCGGAATTTCGACAGCGGGCCGGCCCATGTACTGCACGGCGATCCTGTCCTCCGGATGCACGTCCGTCAGGTACAGCACCGCCAGGAACATCCATTCCAGCGGCTTCATGAGATAATAGATCAGGTCTGCCACATAGGGGGAACGGATGCATCTTGCCACAGGGAAGCCATACTTATCGTAAAAATGCCGCAGGGCCCTGTGGAAGCGGGGCGTCCTTTCCTCCAGGACCTGCTCAAAGGCGTTGGCCACGCAAAGCTGCCTGTTCACGATGACCTCATGCCCGTGCCGTATCCCTAAGCGCAGGGGCTTCACGATTCTCCTGTGTCCTCCGGCGGCTACGGTGCACAGATAGTGCTCGTCATAGTGGACGTTCTGGGGAGCCACCCGCCTGGACAGGTTCCAGTCGCTGGTCTGGGTCCAGGCCCGGATGAGGGAATCCGGCTCCTGGCCGAAGAGGACAAGGACGGCTATCAGGATGCCGAGCAGCGGCCACATCAGGAGGAATGCCGCCAGGGGCCAGAGCCTTGCGTCGTCCAATACGCGGCTGCAGCCCCGCAGGAAGGGGATCCGGTGGATTTTGTGCATCTCATGGGGGATGCGCTCCCATTCCTTAATCTTGGTCAGAATCGTCCTGGCGGTGATGAGGATGCAGTTTAAGGGCAGCAGCAGGAGCGGCAGGCTGCTGAACGGATCCTGATAGATCTGGACGCCCCAGACGATGCTCTCTATGGTGCCCAGGTACATGGCGGACATGCCCAGCACCAGCAGGAGGGGCGGGGTCTTCTTTAAGGGGAGGAAGCTCACTGTCAGATATCCCGCGAAGCCTGCCAGGGCGATAACCGAAATGGTCAATGTGCTCTGGGTGTAGATTGGCGTATGTAACTGGGAATTGGCCAACTGCTCGGTCCAGTCGCTTGCGAAATGCACTTCCATCAGGCCCAGATAGAGGTGGCTGTACAGGAGGCCTAAGGGCACCGTGACGATGTCGAATATCCGGTGCCGGGCATGCTCCTTCCCGGGGTTCATGGCCAGGGCAAACAGCAGGTAGAGCTCGGCTCCCGTCAGGACAAGGGGATACAGGACGAACGCGGCCAGCACGAATCCTATGAAAAGGATGGAGATCGGCAGGGCGAGGAGCTTTTCCACGGCAGGGTCGCCGGACCTGAGGAAGTTGGGCATGCAGGCCAGGAAAGCGCCCGCCAGGCCCAGGGGAAGCGTGACGATGACGGAGGACAGCAGGGGCCTTTTCTTTATTGTTTCCTTTAGCTTTGATTTCTTGTTCTTGTCTGACATGGTCTTGTCCTTTCGGATTCCTTTTTTCCTGATATTGGATATTTGCATCTTATATTATAACAGAAGGACATGAATGTCAATAATTATTTATTGATTTTCGATAAAAGAGAGGACGGAGCAGAAAATAGATTGATTTAATGTGGTGTATACATTACAATATAGATACGACCACATTTGGGGT
>CAOOJO010000577.1 GCA_948496895.1 uncultured Acetatifactor sp.
ACTGTTCCCCTGGCCGTCTCCACCCGACTGCCCTCCACCTTCAGCACCTTGGTCTGCTCGTAGACCTCCACTTCCTCTGCCAGTTCTGCCAGGAATTTCAGCGGATGGAACCTGGCCTGATGCTCGAACCTGGCCACGCCTGTCACCGGGAGAGGAAGCTCACAGTCCGTCCCAAAGGAAGCCTTTATGCCCAGCGATGCCGCTGCCTCTGCCTCCCGCTTCAGCAGTTCTGTCCCAGTTTGGGAATACAGGCAGGCCGGACATCTGGCAAAATCACAGGCAATCCCCTTTTCCCGAATGAGCCTGTCATATTCCCCGATTGCCGCTTCATTCGCTATGGCATAATGCTCTGCCATCCGATAGCCGAATGTCCGAATCAGCCTGTCATAAATCAGATTGTGCTGTGAGGTGATTTTGGCCGTGGTGTTCTTCGTCTGGCCGCTGCCTATGCTGTCCGCCTCCAGGACCACTGCCCGGATGCCCGCCTGCTTTAAGTAATATGCCGTCAAAATCCCCGCAAGCCCCGCTCCGATGACAACGGCCGGAGCCGCCATGTCTCCCGAAAGCGCCTCCCGCCTCCTGATTTTGGTATCCTCTGTCCAGACTGATTCCATTTCTGCCTCCGCCATGCCCCACCTGCGCATTCCGGTACCGCTGCTGCAGGGATTGGGTTGATTTTAGATAGCATATGCCAAAAAGCTGTGATCATACAATGCAGCTTCTGAATCAGCAATTTCAAGAGCCTGAAACAGGCTGCCGCTGTCCGAGGTCTTTCCGAAATAAGGATAGCTGATTATAGCAGCCATTACGACAGAAATTTAGAGACGGCCTGGAAACGGTCTGGAGGTGTTTTCATCGATGCGCCCATCCCGTCAGCTCAATATAGAAATCATCGCTGCCATACCTTGTCCCGCTTTTGGTCACGCAGGTGCTGTTTTCCCCGGAAACCGTGATCTTCACGGTATAGCTTCCAGGCGGCAGGGCCGGGGAGCGGAACCGGATTCCGCTGTCCGGGACGGCGCTGTAGAAGTCGATGCTCGTCCTGTGGACGCAGGCTCCTCCCTCATCCAGAATCTCTATGTCGCCGTATCCGCCATGTCTGTCCGTATTTCCGAACAGGACAATCCGTTCCCCCGTGAACGCGATTCGGATGGATTCCCCCGGCACATTGGAGCGGAAGGCAAGGGAATGCTCCGGCTCAGGTACCGCTTTCTCCAGGGTATCCGGGGACCATACCGGCAGGTATTCCCCAATCCTCATCTGCCCGTTCCCGGTCTCGATGGGCAGGAGCACAAGCGTGGCCGCCGAGGCCTGCCTGGGGTAGGACCAGCGGTCGCCTATGTATATGGGGAGGCCTCCGCCTCCCTTGCCATCCTCCAGGAAGCCGACTCGCCCGGCTTCCTGCCCGCTGCCGGGGTTCTTGCCAGGCTCCCTGCCTGCTGCCGGATACCTCTGTCCCTCCCCCTCATACCAGAACACAAAGGAGCACTGGCTGTTGTAAGTCAGGCTTCCCGCCGGGCAGAACAGCCCTTTATACTCCCATGGGCCGTGCAGATCCTTCGCCGTAAAATAATAGTTGTCATTCCGTTCCCAGGAGGTCTTGTTGGAAAGCATCAGATAGTACCGCTTGCCGCCGTCTTCCTCCCGTGCCCGGAACATGGCCGGGGACTCCCCTCCCGGGGCGATGTCCTTTGCCACCAGCTCCACCGCCTGGGTGTAGCTTTCGTCCAGCCTGTAGATATTCCCCTCGTGGGTCAGCAGATAGGCCGTGCCGTCCTCGTCCACAAAGGTTCCCATATCCCAGTACCGGATGGGCTCTCCCCGGAACAGCAGCGGCCCCTGGAAGGTGAATTCCCCGTCTATCCGCTCTCCCACCGCCAGGCCGATGCAGGGGTCGCAGTATTTCATATCGTCCGTGTGCATCAGCATCACATATTTTCCGGTGGCCCGGTTCTCCAGAACTTTCACCCG
>CAOOJO010000578.1 GCA_948496895.1 uncultured Acetatifactor sp.
AACAAAGCCTCTGACATGAATTCCATACCTCCTTGCCCGCCTGGCGGACATCATGTTTTTTCTCCGGACTTCGGGTCCAGCACGTCCCGCAGCGTATCCCCGATGATGTTGATGCAGATTACCACGACGGACAGGAACAGCGCCGGGAACACCCATCTCCACCAGAAGGACTGGATCACCAGAGCGCTCCGGGAGCCGTCCAGCATGTTCCCCCAGGTAGGGCGGGGGAGCTGTACGCCGAAGCCCAGGTAGGAGAGGGAGGACTCGGTCAGCATGCAGCTGGCGAAATCCAGCGTAACAGTTACCAGAATGACGGATACGATATTGGGCAGGATATGCCGGAAGGCGATCCGGCCCTCTTTCACGCCCATGGAACGGGCGGCGGTGACGAATTCTTTCTCCCGCTCCGCCAGGATCTGGCCTCTCACCAGCCTGGCCAGCCCGGTCCAGGACAGCACTCCCAATATCAGCATGATGATCACGATGCGGGTGTCCTCATGGATGTCCGATGCCTGGAAGATAGCCGACAGGCACAGGGCAAAAGGCAGGAAAGGGATTGCCCCCACGATCTCTGTCAGCCGCATCAGCAGCATGTCCACGGCTCCCCCGAAATACCCGGAGATACAGCCGATCAGGATGCCGATGATGGTGGAGACGATGACAGCCACGGCCCCTACGGTCATGGTCATCTTGCCGCCGTTCATGATCCGGTTGAACACGTCCCGGCCCATGTCGTCAGTGCCCATGAGATACCCTTTCAGGCCCCAGCAGTCCACGAACTTGCCGTCCTTGAAAGCGTAATTCTGGAATCCGCTGGCATATACCTTGTCCACGGCGCCCTCATCTGTCAGGGCTTTGGGAATCTCGCACTGGTTGCGGTAGTTCTGGCCCCAGGCGTAGACCCTGCCCTGATCCGTGGTCAGCACGAAATGCCTGGTGCCGCCGGAGACCGTGAGGGCGTTCTCCCCCTCCAGGAGCTGCGGCTGTGGCTCTTTCATGCCGCTGACCACGATCTCCCCGTCGTCCAGCACCAGGGCCAGAGCATTGCCGGAGGCCGCGATGTCCACCACCTTACGGTCCCCGATGTACTCGAACAGGTCCGTGCTGACACTGCGCCCGCTTTCGTCCGGCACGCTGATGATATTGTACTTGGTGCTCTTGCCGCAGACGAAATCGCCGTTCTCGTCGATGCCGTAGATGCCGTCATTGGTAAAGGTGAGCTTCACGAGGGGGCTCTCCTTCTTGCCGTGCTTGATCACGGAGGAGAGGTTGGTGGCGCTCAGGCCGTCATTGCCCCAGGCGTAGATGGTGCCGTCCTCCATGAGGATGGCCGTCACCTGGTTGCCGCAGATCAGCTGGCGCACCTGGGAGGCATCTATCGTCCCGCCGTCCATGAGCTCCTCGGGCTGCTTGCGGGCCGCGGCGATCATGGAGCCCTCATGCCCGTACTGGCCGTTGTCGTATTCGCCCCAGGCGATGACGCGCCCGTCTTCGGTGATGGCCACGCAGTGGTCGGACCCTGCGGCCACATGGACGACCTTGCTGTTCTTCACCTCCTCCGGGATGTTCATCACGTCCCGGGCCGGATCCCCGGAGATATTCACATACTGTCCCCACATGGAGACCCTGCCATCCGTGTCCACGCCGATGGTGAAGGTGCCCTTGGAGGAGATGTCCACCACGCCGTCTTTCATACCATCGGGCAGCTTCATCAGGCTCCGGGTGGGAGCCATGTTGGTGTGCAGCATCTCGCTGCCGGTCTCTGTCAGGTTCACCGGCGCAATGGCGGAGCCGATGAAGACGAAGAGGAACATTCCCGTCAGGATGATTACCGCCCCCGTGGCCAGGGGATTGCGGAAGAACCGTTTCACTGCCAGCTTGCCGGGGCTGTCGAACCGCTCATCGGCCAAGGTCAGTTCCTTGGAGCCGCCAAAGAACATTCTGCGCAGCCAGCGCAAGGGG
>CAOOJO010000579.1 GCA_948496895.1 uncultured Acetatifactor sp.
TGACCTTCTCCATCTTCACCAGCACGTCCCGCAGGTCGATGGCCGCCTTGAAGGAGAGGGCGAAGTCCGCCGCGATGTACACGGTCAGGATGCCTGTAACCGTTTTCAGCACCATGTCCGGTATGGAGAGCACGAGGCGCTCCACCGGTACATGCACCACCTCTGTCATCAGAATCGTCAGGAAGCCCCAGGCCAGGGAGGTGCCCAGGCAGATATGGCCCTGGAAATTGAACTTATTCCTGGAATAGTCCCAGTAGCGCACCTTGAACAGCGCCTCCATAGTGACCCCCGTCACATACTCCAGCACCGTGGCCCCGACGCAGCCCGCCACATAGACCATGAAGATATTGTCCTGAAAGGGCATGGAGACCACCAGCATCATGATGGCCCCGCTTCCGTACAGCGGCAGGAAGGGCCCTCTCATAAAGCCCCGGTTGGTGAGCTTCTTTGTCCGAATGGACACATAGGTGGATTCAATGCACCACCCCACAAAGCAGTAGAAATAGAAAAAGAAAAACCATTGTATCATCGAATAGGAATACATAAGCACCTCTTTACGTCATTTATATACCGCGACCCGGGCCGCCAGCTTCCCTTTCCTGGTCTCCCTGGGCTCCCCCGTCAGGACGAACTTCCCGAAGCCCCTGGCATTCACGGTCTCACCGCTTTTTAGCTGCCTGGAATTGTTCTCGCACAGCCGTCCGTCCACATAGACCTTTCCCGCCCGGAACAGCTCCAGGCTCTTCTCCCGGGACAGATTGTAGACCCTGGCCAGCACCGCGTCCGCCCGGAAGGACTGAACCTGGATGTCTACCGACTGGGGCTCCTCCCGGGGAATGTCCTCAGGTCCTGCCGTCAGGCTGCATTTCACCTGGGTATGCTTCACCTGGCTTAGGTTCTCGCAGACGAAGCCCGCGATAGATTCCAGGCAGAACAGATAGGCCTGGCTCTCCCCCACCTTGATGTCGCCGATGGTGCTCCTCTCTATCCCCAGGTTCATCAGGGCGCCCAGGAAATCCCTGTGGGAAAGCGCGTCCGCGAATTTCCGGGCAAGGGGCTGTATGTGGACGCAGACGATGGGAAAGGGCATCTCATATCCAAGCTCCTCCGGATTCCCAAAGCGCGCCACCACCCTGTCCGCGGCTTCACAGCCCCCCGCCAGCTCATATCCGGCATAGGACAGGCTGCCCGCCTCCTGCCAGAAGACATCCTGCTCACTTAAGCCCAGGAAGCCTGTAAATGTAAAGATGCCCTGTTTAAAGGATTTCTCCGCCAGTTCATGAAAGCGGTTTCTTAGTTGGCGTATCTCTTTTTCATCGGAATTCTTCCTGTCCATCTTTATACCCCTAGCGCGCTTCGGCGCGCATACCAATCAGAATTTGGTGGGGACTCAGGAGAAGCTGATGACCGTCTCTTTGGGAGCCTTGGTCTTCTCCACTGCCACCGCGTGGAGGATAGGGCCTTCGCCCTTGTAGTCCTCCCAATATTCCTTCGCCACCGTAGCCGTCACCTTCACCCATTCCTTCTGCTTCAAGGCCCCCACCCCGGGGAACTTGCAGGCGTAGCCCAGGAACGACATGTCGTCCGCGCAGCAGGTCATGGCCAGGCGGCCCGGTACGAAATACCCCTCGGGGAAATTCTCCGGCTTCAGCACCATGGCCACGAACTGGATTTTCTTGCCCACGTACCGCTCCAGATGGTCCATGGAATCCAGATACCAGATGCCATAGCCCTGATTGTCCAGTACGATAGTCTCCTGGTTCAGGTCGTAGGGCAGGTCTTCCTCGAAAATCTCGTCAATCTCCCCCTGGGCATCCTCAAAAATCACGTCCGCGGAGGGGTTCACGGCCTTGATGTTCCTCTTATAGGAATTCAGCTGGTCGCGCACGGTATCGCAGCGGTTGAAGATAATCATCTCGGACTTGCGAATCATCTCCGCCAGCGGGGAACG
>CAOOJO010000580.1 GCA_948496895.1 uncultured Acetatifactor sp.
CACCACCGCCGCGTTGCGGAGCCCCTCCCCCGTCAGCACCTCCAGCATGGGCCGCCCCGCCGTCCCGGAGGGCTCCCCGTCGTCGCTGCAGCGGGTCAGCTCCGCCCTGCTGCCTATCACGAAGGCGGAGCAGTTGTGCCTGGCGTCCCAGTATTTCTTCTTCATCTCCTCTATGAATCGCACTGCCTCTTCCTCGCTCTCGCACTTTCGCAGCGTGGCGATGAAGCGGGACTTCTTCTCCACATACTCCCCCTCCCCGCCTGACAGCAGCACGCGGTAGGAGCCGTCTCTTCCGTTTTCCATATTCACGCCCCATTCCCATCTGATTTTCTTTCCTATGAATGCCCTTCTTCATTATGAATGCCCTTCTTCATTATGAATGCTCTTCCTCATTTAGAATGCTTTTCTTCATTTAGAATAGCATAATATGTCCAAAATGTGAAACAATTATTAAGAAGAAAAAGAAATCCTTTATTTACATAGCAGTTTTTGGTATAATAAGTGAAATATGCGAATACGCGCATCCCCTCCAAAGCGTTTTAGCAGAAAGGCGAATCAGATGAACTATGGAAAACGAGGTGTCCGGGCCAAGCAAAGGGCACTTAACTCTAAGACAAAAAAACTGGGGCGCAAGCTCATATTGACTCTGGTCAAGCTTGCCCTGGCCGCCTTCATCGGCATCGGCATCTGGGCCACCTGTGCCGTCATGGGCGCGTACAAGGGCATCCTGGCCTCCACCCCGCAGATTCACTTAAGCGATGTGGTGGCCACAGGCGAGGCCACCATCGTGTACGATTGCGAAGGCAATGAAATCGACCAGTATGTCAGCATGAACTCCAACCGAATCCAGATCAACAGCATGGACCTTATCCCCAAGCATCTGGGGGAGGCCTTCGTCGCTCTGGAGGACAGGCGCTTCTATAAGCACAAGGGGGTCGACTACGAGGGAATCGCCCGCTCAGCCTTTCACTTCATACAGTCCATGGGCAAGACGAAAGAGGGCGCCAGCACCATCACCCAGCAGCTTCTGAAGAACACCATCTTCACCACATGGACCGAAGAGAACGGGAACATGATCAAGATGTTCAAGCGCAAGTTCCAGGAACAGTACCTGGCCCTGGCGATTTCTGAGAAGTTCACCAAGGAGGAGGTGCTGCTGCGCTACATGAACGCCATCAACCTGGGGCAGAACACCCTGGGCGTGGAGTCCGCTTCCCAGCGGTACTTCGGTAAGTCCTGCAGCGACCTGACTCTGTCCGAATGCGCCGTCATCGCCTCCATCACCCAGAACCCCACCGGCCTGGATCCCATCCGCTTCCCTGAGTCGAACGCCAAGCGTCGGCTGGACTGCCTGAACTACATGCTGGAGCTGGGGTTCATCACCGATGCCGAATATGAGGAAGCCATTGCGGACACGGATGCCGTGTACGACCGCATCGAGCTGCACGATCTGGATGTACAGACCGCTACCAATACCACCGCGGGTTCCTATTTCTCGGATGCGGTGTACGAGCAGGTGCGGGACGACCTGATCAACATCGCCGGATACAGCGAGTCCATGGCGGAGACCCTGCTGACCTCCGGGGGGCTGCGCATCGAGTCCACCATGGATCCTACCATCCAGACCATCTGCGATGAGGAGTTCTCCAACCCGGAGAATTTCCCGGAGAATGTGTACTGGTATCTGAACTACGCCCTCACCGTCTACGGTGCCGACGATCAGCAGTACAATTTCAGCAAAGAGAATATGATGAGCTGGTTCAAGGACAATATAGACAAAAGCTTCAATCTGATATTCAGCTCACAGGATGAGGCCTATGAGGCCATCACCACCTACCGCAGCGCCGTGCTGGCGGATTTGGGGATTGCGGACAGGGAGGACAACTATCTGGAGACCGTCTCCATGACCGCCCAGCCCCAGGCCGCCATGACCATCCAGGACCAATCCAC
>CAOOJO010000581.1 GCA_948496895.1 uncultured Acetatifactor sp.
TGTCCCGCTGAAAAACAGGCCGTACATCACAATGCGGCTCCGGTCTCCTCCGCCCCTTCGAATCCGTGCTAAAGGACGCATAAGGGCTCAAATACTGCTTCTCCCACTGTTCCAAATTTTCTCTGATAGTCATGGCTGCTCCTGTTTCCGATTGCTGAGTGTCCTATTATATTATTCTGCGCTGACAGCCAAAATCCTTTTTCCTGAGCAAGTCCCTCCCAAAACTCGGTGCAAGTCTGGAAGAATGCCCGCACTCCGGGCATTCTTCCGCGCGGGATTGGCCCGTAAGCGAATTCCATTCGCAACGGGCCTAGAAGTTCTTAGCCTGCGCAAAGAGGTGGGCCCTGCCCCTCTTTGCAGGCTTAGAACTTCTTCCCGCGCTTTCAGCGGCAGACATCAAATATGAACTCCGCGTTTTTGTCCATGGCCGCCCTTGCGGCTCTTATAGGCGACATCTGGAACACATGCCACATGCCCCGGTAGATATCTATCTTCACGGGCACGTTCTTCTCCACAAAAGTCCGATGGAGCCGCAGGGCATCGCTTAAGAGAATCTCATTCTCGCCCACCTGGATATAAGTGGGCGGGAACCCCTCGAAATTGCCGAACAGCGGAGAAATCAGCGGATCCGTCAGATCAAGGCCCTCCGCATAGGCATGCACCATTCTGTCGATATAGGCGCAGTTCAGCACCGGATCCACCTCCGCCTTCGTCTGGAAGGACTTGCCCGAGGATGTCAGATCCGTCCATGGAGACATAAGAACCAGTCCCCTGGGCAGAAGCCGCTTCTCCCGCTTCAGCTTCAGCGTCAGCGCCAGCGCCAGATTCCCTCCCGCGGAATCCCCCGTCACGATCACATCTCTGGCCCCATAGCCCAAGAGCATCAGGTAGTTCCACGCCTTCATGGCATCCTCCAGGGCGGAGGGATACGGATGCTCCGGCGCAAGCCGATAGTCAAAGCACAGCACGTCCATGGATGTAGTCTCCGCAAGCTTTGATGTCAGCGTCCTGGCATACAGGCTGCTGCCGGTGGAGTATCCGCCTCCATGACAGTGCAGCAGCACGTACTTCTTCATGTGCGCCCTGCTGACGCTTACCCATTCCCCATACATGCCGTCTATATCCACCTCGCGGTACTCGATGGCCTTTGTGTTGCTTAAGATGGTGCCGATATGATCCTGGGACTGTCTGTGCTTCTCGATGTCCGTATTCTCGACCATGCCATGGACGCGCCTGATCAGATTCATCAGACCCTGAACCCTTTTGTCCGCGCTGTCCGCCTCCTCTATTTCTTTTCCCATCTCGATTCCGGTCTCGACACCTGCCTGCAGTTCAGATTCCGGTCCCGCTTCCCTGTCGGCCTTCCTTTTCTTCTCTGCTCCAGTCTCCCGTTCTGTCCCTGTTTCTGTTCCCATCTTCATCTCCATCCACTTTATCTTTTAAAAATGCAGCCTCCTGCGCACCTCGTTCCGAAGCCTCCTGCGGGAAAGCATGGTTATCACGGCAATGTCCAATATGCTGCAGATCGTCAGCACCACTGCCGACCAGGTCAGGAATATCCTTGCCTCCAGATACCGTCTGATCAGCATCTCCAGCCCCATGCACAGCAGCCCCAGCCCGGTGAACAGATACAGCGCCACAGTCAGAAAAGAGCGGGGGAGCCTGCGGATGCACAGCGTCACCAGCACCGCTATCGCAGTCACCAGCAGGGTGATCGGCAGGCCGAGGCCGAAAAACCATTCACTGCTTCCGGCCAGAAAGGTGAGCATATAGAGATACAGCGCTACTGCCCCGCCGTCCAGCAGCAAAGACACATAGACCGACAGCCTCGTATAAATCACCGCCGGAATCATGAACACCCAGAGAATCACGCAGGCCCCTATCACTGCCAGCGACCAGGGCGAGCTATTGAACACCAGCAGGTTCAAAATGCCGCAGGTGGCCACG
>CAOOJO010000582.1 GCA_948496895.1 uncultured Acetatifactor sp.
CTGTGGAAGAATTACTGCATCACAGGCACCTATGAGCCTGGTTCCACGGCAAAGCCCTTTACAGTAGCGGCAGCGCTGGAGGATGGGGCCATCTCGCCGGATTTGAATCTGGAATGCACAGGCGTTCTGGAAATCGGCGGCCATAAGATACAGTGCCACAACGGCCCGGAGGGGTGGCTGAACCTGGAGCAGGCGGTGGCGAATTCCTGCAATGTGTCCATGATGAGGATCGCGCAGCTTCTGGGAAAGGAGGAGTTCTGTGAATTCCAGCAGATCTTCAATATCGGCCTGAAGACCAATATCGACCTGGCGGGAGAGGCCAGGACGGCGGGCCTGGTCTATGTGGCGGACGATATGGGGCCTACGGACCTGGCCACCAACAGCTTCGGCCAGAACTTCGATGTGACCATGATTGAGATGATCGCGGGATTCTGTTCATTGATAAACGGCGGTTACTATTACGAACCCCATGTGGTGAACAAGATTACCAATGTGAACGGAGCCACGGTGCGGAATATCGAGCCCAGAGTCCTGAAGCAGACCATATCCGAGTCCACCTCCGAGCTGATAAGGCAGTACTGCAATGCTGTAGTAGAATACGGGACCGGCAAGACCGCCAGACCGGCGGGATACAGGATAGGGGGCAAGACGGGCACGGCGGAGACTATAGACCCTGAAACCCATAAGCGCTCGGAGACGGAGCATGTGGTGTCCTTCATCGGCTATGCCCCGGCGGACGACCCTCAGATAGCGATTTATGTGGTGGTGGACAGGCCCAATTCGGACAAGCAGGGCAACGCCAGGTACGCCACCAAAATCGTGCGTAACATCCTCACCGAGGCACTTCCCTACCTGAACATCTTCATGACAGAGGAACTCACGGAGGAGGAGCGCCAGGAACTGGATGCGCTGCAGCAGTCCCTTGTGGGGCAGTACACTCCCGCCACGCCAGAGGGCGGAGAAGGCGGCGAGGGCGGAACTGCCGGAGAGGGTGCGGAGGGCGGCCAGGGCGAAGGCGGAACCGGCGGTGAAGGAGCCGGTGGCGAAGGCGCGGAGGGCAGCCAGGGCGGAACCGCCGGCGAAGGCGGAGCTGCCGGAGAGGGCGCGGAAGGCGGCAATCCGGCGGGCAACGGACAGAGTCCGGAGGGCGGGAATCAAGGTGAAGGCGGCCAGGGAGAGCCCACCGCCCCGCCTGTCAGCCAGGGCGAATCGGTGCCGAATCCCGATGTCCCGGTGAACCCCAATCTGCCCACGAACCCGAATCTGGAGGAATAAATATCATAACCTCATGTCCCCGGGAATAGAGTATAGTAACACTTATTCCCGAGGCACACATGCTGACAGACAACAATAAAATATTCCACAGAAAGAAGATTCTCACCATCTTCCTTGTCTGTACCGGCATTTTCCTGGGGCTGTTCGGAAGGCTTGTGTATCTGTGCGTCTGGGAAGCCGAGCACTATTCCGCGATGGCCACCCAGCTCCATGAGAGGGAGCGCAGCATCAAGGCGGCCAGAGGCCGCATCCTTGACCGTAACGGCACGGTGCTGGCGGACAACAGGACCGTGTGCACCATATCCGTCATCCACAACCAGCTGGAGAATCCGGAGCAGGTCATAGAGATTCTGACCAGGGAGCTGGAGCTGTCTGAGGACTACGTGCGAAAGCGGGTGGAGAAGTACTCCTCCATGGAGCGTATCAAGAGCAATGTGGATAAGGAGCTGGGAGATAAGATCCGGGAATACGATTTGGCCGGGGTAAAGGTGGATGAGGACTACAAAAGATATTACCCTTACGACGACCTGGCCAGCAAGGTATTGGGCTTCACCGGCGGGGACAATCAGGGAATCATCGGCCTGGAGGTAGTCTATGACGAGTATCTTCAGGGAGAGCCTGGAGAGATTCTGACCGTGACGGACGCAAAGGGCATTGAG
>CAOOJO010000583.1 GCA_948496895.1 uncultured Acetatifactor sp.
CCCCGGTCTTGCGGCGGATATCGTGTCTGCAGCCTGTACGATACACGCGATCAGGGTAGTGGGTTCCACATCGCCATGGTGGGACTCCACGGCATTGATGACTGTGGCATTCTCCCTATACTTCCGGCAGAGCTCAACGCCCAGCTGGATATGGGAGCCTTCCATCTCATGATCCACGGACTTACCGATGTCATGGAGCAGTCCGGCGCGCTTTGCGATGCGGACGTCCAGTCCCAACTCCGCCGCCAGCAGTCCTGAGAGCTGCGCCACCTCGATGGAATGCTTCAATGCATTCTGGCCATAGCTGGTCCTGAACTTCATCTTGCCCAGCAGCCTGACCAGTTCGGGATGGATGCCGTGCACGCCTACCTCCAGCGTGGCGGCCTCTCCCTCCTCCTTAATCATGATCTCCACTTCTTTCTGCGCCTTCTCCACCATCTCCTCAATCCTGGCGGGATGGATACGTCCATCTACAATCAGCTTTTCCAGCGCAATCCTCGCCACCTCCCGGCGGATAGGGTCGAATCCTGACAGGATGACCGCCTCCGGCGTATCGTCGATGATCAAATCGACGCCGGTCATGGTCTCCAGGGTGCGGATATTGCGCCCCTCCCGTCCGATGATCCTTCCCTTCATCTCATCGTTGGGCAGCTGTACGACGGAAATCGTGGTCTCAGAGACATGGTCTGCAGCACATCTCTGGATAGCTGACACCACATATTCCCGCGCCTTCTTGTCTGCTTCCTCTTTGGCCCGACTCTCCATTTCCTTGATTATCACGGCCGTTTCATGCTTCACTTCATCTTCAACAATTTTCAATAAGTAGTCTTTTGCCTGTTCAGAGGTTAATCCGGAAATTCGTTCCAGTTCCTGCACTCGCTGCTCGTTCAGTTTGGAGACCTCGACCCTGATCTTGTTCAGGTTCTCTTCCTTGGCGGCCAGGCTTGTCTCTCGCCGTTCCAGGGACTCGGTCTTCTTGTCGATGTTCTCTTCCTTCTGCTGAATCCTCCGCTCCGAGCGCTGTACCTCCGCCCTGCGTTCCTTGATTTCCTTGTCCAGTTCATTCTTGGTACGAATGGACTCTTCCTTTACCTCAAGCAGCGCTTCGCGCTTCTTGGATTCCGCATCCTTGAGAGCTTCATCGATAATCTCCCTCGCCTTGTCCTGCGCGTTGCCGATGGTAGCCTCCGTGGTCTTCTTGTGGTAATTGGAGACTACGAGCGCCGTCACCACTGCGGTCACTGCTGCAGAGACAACGATAGTGATTATGATCTCAAGCATTACAGGAGCACCTCCTATTCCGTTTTCATTGTACATTTAGCCGCGCGGCCTCTCCGGCCCCGCAGCTTTTAGAATGTATGTACAACATTCTAACAAGCAATTCACAACAAATTCAATTCTAACCGCAAATCGCTCCAATGTCAAGCATAAGTCCACATATTTTATAAAACATTCTCTGGAAATCCGGAAGCTTTCTTGTGGCATTTGCACAAACCCGCGACAATGCTGGATTTTCCGGCCTCTGCCAAAAAGGCGGATCCACGGGCAGAGCGCCCGCGAATCCGCCTTCTCAGTCGTATGGCTCCTCTGACCGCAGGGCCCTGCGCACCTGTTCGCCGGAAAAGCCCTTGCGCATCAGGTATCCGCAAATCCTCTGCCGCTCTTTTGGCTGGGCCGCCTCCGGGTCAAAGCCCTTCTTCTCCAGAAGGGTCTGTATCATGGCCTGTTCGTCCTGGCTTCCGCCCTCCGCCTCGAAACCGGCCCAGGCCCTCTCCAGAGTGTCCCTGTCGATTCCCCTGGTAATCAGGTCGTTCTCTATCCGCCTGCGGCTCCTGTCCTGTACATGGCCGCGGATGAAATTCTCGGCGTAGCGCAGGTCGTCCGTGTAGCGGAAGCCCTGCACATAGTCCAGGGCCTCCTCTATGATCTCCTG
>CAOOJO010000584.1 GCA_948496895.1 uncultured Acetatifactor sp.
GGCCATTTTGGTGGACGGCCTGGGCGTGGGCGACGTGGGCAACGTGGTGCTGCGGGACCGCCAGCATCTGGCGGAGGACGGCATCATGGTGGTGGTCATGAGCCTGGACCGGGCGGGCGGAGAGCTGGTGGCCGGGCCGGACATCGTGTCCAGGGGATTCGTGTATGTGAAGGAATCCGATGAGCTGATAGAGGAGGCGCGCCAGATTGTGGACGATGCCATCGAGAGGTGCCTGGACAGAGGGATAACGGACTGGGGGAAGCTGAAGAATACCACGAAGGACGCCCTCAGCGATTTCGTCTGGAAGAAGACCAAGAGACGGCCTATGATACTCCCTATCATTATGGAAGTGTGAGAAGAAGTTCTAGGCGGCCAAAGTACGCCCGCCAAGAACTTCTAGGCTCACAAGCGAAGGAATTCGCTTTGTGAGCCAGTCTCACACGGAAGAATGCCCAAAATGCGGGCATTCTTCCAGGTTGCGGCATGGCTTGCGGGTGTTGCGGCGCTTTGGGCGCTGCCTGGGCATGGAGGTTAGTGTTGGTATGAAAGTGACGAGTATAATAGCTGCGGTGGCGGGAGCTATCTTCCGGGTAGTGGCTGCGGTGGCGGTGGTGTATGTGATCTACCGGGGGGCCGGGATGTGCTATGATTACGGCTACCGGATTTTTACGGAACCGGCCATGACCTCGGGAGAGGGCCGGACGGTGACGGTGACCATCACCCCTGACATGTCCGCCATGGATATCGGAAAGCTTTTCGAGGGCAGGGGACTGGTGCGGGACGCCAGGCTCTTCATGCTGCAGTATTATCTCTCGGAGTACAGGGAGGACGTGGGTCCCGGAACCTTTGACCTGAGCACGGCCATGACCGCGGAGGAGATGATGCAGGCTATGGTGGTGGAGAAGGAGGAAGAGGAGGGCGAAGGGGATTCTTCCGGACGGGGAAGCGAATCCGGGGAGGTGAGTTCCTCTTCGGAGAATGGCCCGCCCGCCGGGGGAAGCGCCCCGGGCGGGGACGCTGCCGGAGGGGATACGACCGGAGACGGGATGTCTGAGGGCGGCCAGGCTGGCCAGGATGGCATGTCCCAGGACGGCCAGGGGACAGTCGTAGAACCGGATGCACAGTGACGGTTTTTCGGATACATAGGCCCGGATATAAAGGGCCGGACACAGAGACCGGACATGAAGAGGAAGTATGATCATAGATGAGAGAATGGCGGCCTTCATCGATTCGCTGGACAGGGGGAACACGGCCTTCCTGGATGGAATCGAGAAAGAGGCGCTGGACAATCAGGTTCCAATCGTGCGCAAGTCCACACAGAGCCTGCTGAAGTTTCTGCTGGCGGCCAGGCAGCCGCGGCAGATTCTGGAGGTGGGCACTGCGGTGGGCTTTTCCGCGCTGTTGATGTGCGAATACGGCCCGGCGGACTGCCAGGTCACCACCATCGAGAAGTATGAGAAACGGATTCCCGTGGCAAGGGAGAATTTCAGGCGGGCCGGGAGAGAGGGCCGGATTACTCTGCTGGAGGGGGACGCGGCGGATATCCTGGGGACGCTGACAGGGGCCTATGACATGATTTTCATGGATGCCGCCAAGGGGCAGTACCTCCATTTCCTGAAGGACGCTTTGCGGCTCCTGGCGCCGGGAGGCATCCTGGTGTCGGACAATGTGCTGCAGGACGGGGACGTGATTCAGTCCCGCTTCGCGGTGACCAGGAGAAACCGCACCATCCATACCAGGATGCGGGAGTATCTGTATGAGCTGAAGCACCATCCGCTGCTGGAGACGGTGATACTGCCGGTGGGGGATGGGGTGACGCTGAGCATAAAGTCCAGCACCGAATTTTGAGGCATGCCGGAGAGGACGGGCAAAAGGCAGGGGGGATAGAGGATGGAGCGGAGAAAGAAACCAGAGCTTTTGATACCGGCGG
>CAOOJO010000585.1 GCA_948496895.1 uncultured Acetatifactor sp.
GGTTCTCCCCTGGCAGAGGGAGATTCCGGAAAAGGGTATAGCGTAGCGTAAAGCCATACAACAGCGGGATTCCGTACATGCCAAAGAGATAGGGCAGCACCAGCTTCCTGCCCAGCAGGGGCAGCACAAAGCTGCAGAAATATACCGGGCCGATGTTGTTGCAGAAGGCCAGGAGATATTCCGCTTCCCTTTTGGTGACCATCCGCCGTCCGTACAGATCGTCCACCACCCTTGCCCCCATGTGGAAGCCGCAGAGGAAGCCCATCATCATGGCGTAGCATACATTTTTTCGCACCTTCATGAGTGGCCTGACGATTGGATAGATCAGCATGGCCACCCTGTCCGTGAGCTTCATCCGCACCATGGTGCCGGAGAGTATCATGAATGGCAGGAGGGTGGGAATCATTTTCTCGAACCACAGGCCAAGCCCCATGGCGGCATAGGAAAGGCTGAGCTGGGAATGGGTCAGAATACAGCCCAGCAGCAACAGGAACATGACAGTCAACAGTCTCATAGGAAGAGGTTCTTTCTGGGGATATCAAGATACTATATGCAGGGGAAAGGACAGGTATGCGTCTCGACAGATTTTTAGGGGAACTGAACCTCGGTACCCGGAGCCAGGTGAAGGGGCTCATACGGCGAGGGGCCGTGACGGTGAACGGCATTCCGGCGCTGAACCCGGATCAGAGAATCGACGAAGCTACGGACAGGGTGGCCCTTCACGGGAAGGAGCTGCAATACCGCAGATTTGTATACTATATGCTGAATAAGCCAGAGGGCGTGGTGTCCGCCACCAGGGACAATGTCTCCCGAACCGTGGTGGCGCTGCTGGGGAAGGACGCCAGGGAGGACATCTTTCCGGTGGGTCGGCTGGACAAGGACGTCACGGGATTGCTGCTCCTGACCAATGACGGGGAGCTGGCCCACAGATTATTGTCCCCCAAAAGGCATGTGGACAAGACCTACCTGGCCGTCCTGGCCCACGGACTGCGGCAGGCGGACATCCGGCGGCTGGAATCCGGCGTGGACATCGGCGAGGAACGGCCCACCCTGCCAGCCCGGGTAGAGGTGGTAGAATACGACGATGCCGTCTTCCAAACAGACAAAGTCAGCGAGGCGAGGACTGTTTGCCCGGCGAGAACCATCCGCCTTACGTTGCATGAGGGAAAATTCCATCAGGTGAAGCGGATGCTGCAGGCCGTGGACAATGAGGTGGTCAGTCTGCGGAGAATCGCTTTCGGCGGCCTTTGCCTGGATCCAAAGCTGCGGCCCGGGGAGTACCGGGAGCTGACCGGGGAGGAACTGAAGATATTGAGGACAGCTACGGCTGGGGATACGGAGGTTTGACAGAATGCTTCATGAAATGCTGCGCGATATCGATGCGGTGATATTCGATATGGACGGCTCGCTGGTGGATTCCATGTGGATGTGGCGGGCCATCGATATCGAATATCTGGGGCGGTACGGCATTGCCCTGCCGGAAGATCTGCAGTCAAAGATAGAGGGGATGAGCTTCGGCGAGACCGCCTGTTATTTTAAGGAGCATTTTCCCATTCCAGAGTCTCTGGAGGAGATCATGGAAGAATGGAACCGGATGGCGTGGGATAAGTATATGTATGAGGTGCCCCTGAAAGAGGGAATCCCCGAATTCCTGGCCGGGTGCAGAAGCTCCCATATTAAGCTGGGCATCGCCACCAGCAATTCCAGGGTGCTGGTGGAAAATGTGGCCAGGGTACATAATCTGCGGGACTATTTCTCCTGCATCATGACCGGCACTGACGTGGAGCGCGGGAAGCCCAATCCGGACATCTATCTGGCCGTGGCAAAGGGGCTGGGGGTAGCTCCGGAGCGCTGCCTGGTGTTCGAGGACATCGTAGCGGGAATCCTGGCCGGAAAAAACGCGCGCA
>CAOOJO010000586.1 GCA_948496895.1 uncultured Acetatifactor sp.
CACCCAGATGCTGGAGTCCATGATCAAGAATCCCAGGCCTACCAGGGCGGAGACCACGGACATCGCCAACGCCATCTTCGACGGCACCACGGCAATCATGCTCTCCGGCGAGAGCGCGGCGGGAAAATATCCCGTGGAAGCGGTAAAGACCATGGCGAAAATCGCGGAATGCGCCGAAAAAGATATTGACTACGGTGTGCGGATGCGGTGTGACAAGTGCCAGCAGGACGCGGACATCACCACGGCGCTTGCCTATGCCACCTGTACGGCTGCCATGGATTTGAACGCGGCTGCCATCATCACTGTCACCCTGTCGGGCTTTACCGCGGAGGCCATTTCCAGATTCAAGCCCCAGAGCCATATCATAGGCTGCGCCGTCCAGGAAAGGGTGTGCAGGCAGCTCAACCTTCTGTGGGGCGTGACGCCGCTGATGATCCGGGAGGAGAAGAACGCGGAGGCGCTGTTCGCCAACGCGGTGGCGGAGGCGAAGATGGCCGGCCATGTGAAGAAGGGAGACATAGTCGTAATCACCGCCGGCGTGCCCTTAGGCATGGCGGGCACCACCAACATGATTCATGTGGTGGAGGTCGGATAGGGCATGGGGAAGATCATATGCCTGATGGGAAAGAGCTGCGCCGGAAAGGACACCCTCTATAAGCGGCTGCTGGCGGACAGGGAGCTGGGGCTTAAAAAAATCGTACCCTATACCACCAGGCCCATCCGGGAGGGGGAGCGGGAGGGCGTAGAGTACTTCTACACCGACGAGGAGGGCTTCCAGCGGCTTAAAAGTCTGGGGAAGGTCATCGAGGACAGGGCCTATCACACCTACCATGGCCTGTGGCGGTATTTCACCGTGGACGACGACCAGCTGCGGGATACGGACAGGAGCTGTCTGATGATCGGCACGCTGGAGGCCTACCGCAGGCTCCAGGATTATTTTGGGATGGACAGACTGCTGCCGGTAATGGTAGAATTGGAGGACGGGCTGCGGCTTCAGAGGGCCCTGGACAGAGAGCTTTCCCAGGAATGCCCTAAGTACGGGGAGATGTGCCGCAGGTTCCTGGCGGACAGCGAGGATTTCTCCGAGGAGAAGATAGCCCAGGCCCATATCAGCAGGAGATTCGTGAACGACGACCTGGAGCGCTGCCTGGAGGAGATCAGGGAGTATGTCAGGGACGGGATTTCTTAAAAAAGGCGGGATGCGCCGTACAGGAAGGGAGGCAGGCATATGGACATAAAGGTGACCCAGGTGGGCCAGAGCGCTCCGGTAGAGCAGGTGCAGAACGCCCAGCCTGCGGACGGCAGCTTTAAATTCATGCTTGCCAGCCATGTGGAGGGGGCAGAGCTCCAGGCCAGGCTGCAGACCCTCATGGAAGAAATCACCATGCAGGGGGACAGGCTGGCCAAGCGCCGGGACGTGAAGGACATGAAGCATTACAGGCGGCTGGTGAAGGAGTTCATGAACGAGGTGGTGACTCATTCCCATGCTTTTTCCAGGGAGAACTTTCTGGACAGGAGGGGACGGCACAGGGTCTATGGCATCATCCGGCTGGTGGACGAAAACCTGGACAGCCTGGCCCAGGAGCTGATGAAAGACGAGCAGGACCACTTGGCGATTCTGAATACGATTGGGGAGATTCGGGGATTGCTGCTGGATATTTTTACATGAGGGGGAGCTGCCGGGTTGGGAACCGGCGGCGCAATCGACAAAGGGGGTATGGATTATGGCGGGATTTCGGGATGTGATCGGACAGGAACAGATAAAGGAGCATTTGCAGGGGGCGCTTTCCACGGGGAAGATTTCCCACGCCTACATCATCAACGGGGAGAAATCCTCTGGAAAGGAGTTCATCGCCAAGGTGTTCGCCATGGCGCTGCAGTGCGAGAGG
>CAOOJO010000587.1 GCA_948496895.1 uncultured Acetatifactor sp.
TCACTGGCAATGCTGGTCATCATGACTGTCTTGCCAGACCCCCTGACACCTGTAATCATATAAATCTGATTGGGCGGCTGGGGCGCTGTGAAATTCTCAATGATTTCCGTGGTCTGTGTGATGCGGGATATATACTGCAATGGCCTTTTTCCAAAGGACAGGGTGAATGGGTTGTTCATGGCGGCTCCTTATATAACTTTTCTATTCTTATATAACCTTATATAACTCTATATAACTTTTCATTCATTATATAACTTTATATAACTTTTTGTCAACCAAAAGCCGCAAACATATGGCTCAGGCCTCATCGTCCAGGACAATCTCCGCTCCCTCCACCAGCCTGCGCTCCATCTGGTGCCGGAGCTTGCGGTTCTCCACGGTGTCGAAGAGGATGGAGAAGTCATAGTCCTCCGGATACAGCTCTGTGGCCGCCACATGGAGCTTCACCCGCTTATGGTTGATCCAGATTTTCTTGCCCGGAAGCTGGAGGCGCAGCACGCCCTTATCGTTGGTGGGCTCGCATACGATGCCGATTTTCCGGTCCGGGTAGATCATGACGCTGTCCCCGCGCTGGAATGCGTGTCCATGCTTTTTCACGGCTTTGCCGCCGGCCCTTTCGATGCGGGGCACCAGTTCCTTATCCAGCTTTTCTGCCAATTGGCCGCAGGGCATCGCTTCGGCCGGCCCTTTTCCATCCGGCCCAGGCTGTGCCGCTGCCGCGCCGCCCGTCCGGTTCCGGAACGTCAGCTCCTGGCCGCTGCCCTCGCCGTAGGCCTCCCTGGCGGCCCTCTGCAGCATGAAGGCAGGCATCCCCAGGCGGCCCGCGATATAGAAGGCGCAGCTCTCCCCGGCCTCCCCAATCACCATCTGGTACAGGGGCTTCAGGTTCTCCCGGTCAAAGGTCATCCGGGCGTTGACAATCCCCTCCTCCCGCTCCGCGTAGGATTTCACCTCCGGGTAATGGGTGGTGACCAAAAACAGCGCCCCGCTTTTCTTCAGCTCCTCCAAAATGGCCACGGCGATGCCCATGCCCTCCGCCGGATCCGTGCCGGAGCCCAGCTCGTCCATCACCACCAGGCTCTCCGGTGTCACCTGCTTCAGGATATCCAGCACATTCACGATATGGGCTGAAAAGGTGGACAGGTTCTCCGACAGATTCTGGCCGTCCCCGATGTCGCAGAGGATGTTCCGGTTCATGCAGACTTCCGCCTCCTCACAGGCCACGTGCAGGCCGCACTGGGCCATCAGGCAGCTTAGCGCCACGGTCTTGATGGCCACGGTCTTTCCTCCGGTGTTGGGCCCGGTTATCACAATTCCGTTTGTCCCCTCCCCTATGGCAAACTGCAGCGGCACGCATACGCTCCTGTCCATCAGCGGATGCCTTGCCCCCCGCAGACAGACGCGCCTTTCACTGACAATCCTGGGTTCTGCGCCTCTGTACTGCTGTGACAGCTTCCCCTTGGAGAAGATGAAGTCCAGCTTCTCCATCATCCGTATGTTTGTCTCCATGACAGCCCCGTTCTCCGCAACCAGGGCGGTGAGCTCATACAGAATCCTGCGCACCTCGTTCTCCTCGTCTATGCGCAGCTCCTGCAGCTCCTCGTAATATTTCGCCGAGGCGGCAGGCTCTATGAACAGGGTGCTCCCTGTGGCGGATTTGTCGATCAGGATGCCGCTTATTTTGAATTTGTATTCCTTTTTCACGGGAATGCAGACATGGCCGTTACGGATGGTGCTGAACTGGTCGGACATGCAGTCCTTGTTGGCCCGCATGACCGCCTCCGCTTTCTCCCGCATCCTTTCTTCTGCCCGCTGGATGTCTCCCCGCAGGCTTTTTAAAAGCCTGGAGGCATTGTCGGAGACCTGTTCGTTCCAGATCTGATACCGC
>CAOOJO010000588.1 GCA_948496895.1 uncultured Acetatifactor sp.
CTAGCCCGCTTAAGGCCCAGTCCGGGGCGGACAGCAGGAAATCCGGGCGCAGCGCTCCCCCGCTCCCGGATTCTCCATGCATTGTTCTATATTTCGTTTCTTTTTTAACGTTACGGGAAATTCTCTGGATAGCCACGCTCCCTGCCAAATCCGTTCCACGGCACCCGGCTCTCTCGGCTCTTTGGCCGTCTCGTCAGGAGGCCGCCTGCTCCCTGCGCTCCAGATACTCCTGCAGCACCTCCGCCACCTCCTCAGGCCCCAGTCCCGACTCGGCCATGATGTCGCTCACTACCTCCAGCTCCTTGCGCTTCTTCTCCTGGTACAGCTCCTCCAGCTCATGCTTCTCTGACTCCACTCTGGTCTGCAGAGCCTCGATCAGCTCCTGCTTTGCCGCAATCTTCTCCTCAATGGTCTTCCGCTGTCCTCTTGCCATAAACTTTCTCCTTTCAACGGACCGTCCCCAGCCCTTTTCTACCAGTATATGGACAAGATATGGAAAATATTCCCCCGTATCAAAATATTTCCTTCCACTTTCTTTCCACGCTAGGAAAGCAATGAGATGAAGCCCTCAAGAGGACGGGAGTTCCCCTGCTCAAGACAGCAGGGAAATAAAGTCCTCTTTGGTCATCCCGCCCAGCTGCCCCGCGTCCCCGGAGATCACCTGCTCCGACAGGGCCCGCTTGCTCTCCTGGAGCTCCTGTATCTTCTCCTCTATGGTGCCCTTTGCTATCAGCCGGTACACCACCACCATCTTCGTCTGGCCGATGCGGTGGGTGCGGTCCGTGGCCTGGTTCTGCACCGCCAGGTTCCACCAGGGGTCGTAGTGGATGACCACGTCCGCCCCGGTCAGGTTCAGGCCCACGCCCCCTGCCTTCAGGGATATCAGGAAGACCTTGGTGTCGTCGCCATTGAAGGCCTTCACCAGCGCAAGGCGCTTCTCCTTGGGAGTGGCCCCGGTGATGGTGTAGAAGCTGATCTGCTCCTGGGTGAGGCGGTCTCCGATCAGCTCCAGCATGGAAGTGAACTGGGAGAACAGCAGTATCTTGTGCCCGCCCTCCACGGCGCTGCGCACCAGGTCCACGCAGGCCTCCAGCTTGGCGGACTCGCCCTTATAGTCCTCGAAGCACAGCCCCGGGTCGCAGCAGATCTGCCGCAGCTTCATCAGCTCCGCCAGGATCTGCAGCTTGTTCCTCTGGAACTCCTGGGCGTCCTGCATGCCGATCCGCTGCTTCATATTGACTACCTGTGCGTCGTACAGCTTCTGCTGTCCGGATTCGAACTTCACGTACCGGTTCTCCTCCAGCTTCTCCGGCAGGTCCTTCAGCACGTTCTCCTTCATCCTCCGCAGGATGAAGGGCCCGGTCATGCGCTGCAGCCGCTCCAGGGCCCCCTGATCCTCGTTGCGCACGATCGGGGCCTCGAAGTCGTTCCGGAACACGTCATACCCGTACAGATACCCCGGAATCAGGAAATCGAAGATGCTCCACAGCTCGCTGAGCCGATTCTCGATGGGCGTCCCTGTCAAAGCGTAACGCGTCCTGCTCTTTACCGCCTTCACCGCCTTGGCGGCCGCCGTGGTATGGTTCTTGATATACTGGGCTTCATCGATGATGTGATAGCTGAACTCCTTGTCCTCGTAATGCTCGATGTCCCGCTTCAGCAGGTCGTAGGAGGTCACCACCACGTCGTATTCCTTATAATGGGACAGCTTCTCCCGCCGCTCCTCCTGTCCCCCGGTGATGAAGCAATGGGTAAGCTGGGGCGTGAAGGTCCGTATCTCCTCGCCCCAATTGTACACCAGCGAGGCGGGCGCCACCACCAGCGCCGTGCCCTCCTTCCCCTCCAGCCTGGCCGCCAGCAGCACCGCCAGCACCTG
>CAOOJO010000589.1 GCA_948496895.1 uncultured Acetatifactor sp.
GAGGAGAGGGCGGTATAGTAGCCCGCTGCCATGGCGCAGATACCTATGATGCTCAGGGGCAGGATATGGCGGGGCTCCTTTTCGCCTTTCCGGGAATCGCTCATCAGCTCCACGGGGTTAGCCTTGCCTACCTGAATCAGGTTCACAGTCAGGTTCAGGGCGGTGATGAAGGCGTAGAACAGCAGGCTGTCCGTAATGGCCTTGGGGCTTACTGTGAACTCCACGTTCACCTGCATCTTTGCCAGGTTCAGGAGCAGGAGGAAAATCAGCCGGGAGAACACCAGCCCCAGGACGATGGCCCCGGTCATTACGCAGGCGTATACGATCAGGCTCTCCCAGAACATCATGATGCCGATGTGCTTCTTCTCCAGCCCCAGCATGCTGTAGAGCCCCAGCTCTTTCTTGCGCCGCTTGATTAGAAAGCTGTTGGTGTAGTAGAGGAAGGGCACCATGATGATGCCTAACAGCCCGAAGCCGATGTAGACCAGCATCAGGGTGTAGCCGCCCTTGGGCAGGGTGTACATGATGTCGTTCTTCAGTATCAGGTCGAAGACAAAGTAGGTGAACATGGCAAAGGTGCTGATGCCGATGTAGGGCAGGTAGGTGGTGGTGTTCTTGCGGATATTGGAGACTGCCATCCTGGGCAGCAGGTTTGCGGGTCTTCTTCTTGTGGTGGCCATCATTCTCCCTCCTTTCCGGTCATGGATATGACGCGGGAACCGGCTTCCCCATGCGCAAGCCGTCCGCTTTCCGTGTGCAGCACGGCCAGCGTGTCCGATATCTTCTGGTACATCTCGTCGTCCGACAGCCGTCCTTTGTAAATCTGGTTGAAGATGACGCCGTCCTTGATGAAGAGCACCCGCCCGGCCCGGCTGGCGGCCTGGGTGCTGTGGGTCACCATCAGGATGGTCTGGCCGTCCGCGTTCACCTCGGAGAAGATGTCCAGCAGCCTGGCGGAGGCCTTGGAGTCCAGCGCCCCCGTGGGCTCGTCCGCCAGCACGATCTGGGGATTCGTAATCAGCGCCCGGGCCACCGCGGCCCGCTGCTTCTGGCCGCCGGAGACCTCATAGGGATATTTCTCCAAAAGCTCCGAGATGCCAAGCTTCGCAGCCATGGGAGCCAGGCGCTCCGCCATCTGGCCGTAGTCGCTGCCTGCCAGCACCAACGGCAGGAAGATGTTGTCCCGCAGGGAGAGGGTGTCCAGGAGGTTGAAGTCCTGGAAGACGAAGCCCAGGTTGTCCCGGCGGAAGGCACAGAGATCCTTCTGCCGGATGTCCGCCATGTTCCTGCCCGACAGAATCACCTGCCCGGCGGTGGGCTTGTCCAGAGAGGCCATGATGTTGAGCAGGGTGGTCTTGCCCGAGCCGGACTCCCCCATGATGGCCACATATTCTCCCTGTTCCACGCAGAAATTTACATTGTCCAGCGCCTGCACCTTGTTGCCGCCCAGGCGGGTGGTATATACTTTCTTCAGATTCTTTACTTCCAACAATGACATATGATGCTTCCTCCTTATGAATGCTCTTCTTCCTTATGAATGCTCTTCTTCATTGTGTAGTGTATCTCTGATCACAAGTTTAGGATACAAAAAAAGGAAATGGAATGCCATCGAAGAGCCTTACATTTCCTTTTTGCTTCCTTACATTTTTGCAAGCTTGTGGGCCCTAAGGCCGCGGCGTCTTTTGGGCATCGGGAATCCCGAGAATGATTTTGGTGCCCTGTCCCTCTTCGCTCTTTGCCTGTATGGTCACGTTCAGATGGGCGAAAATCTGGCGGCACAGGTACAGGCCTATGCCTGTGGACTTCTTGTCCAGCCTGCCGTTGTAGCCCAGATCGGAAGAGCACACGTCTGAACTCCAGTCACTGAAGA
>CAOOJO010000590.1 GCA_948496895.1 uncultured Acetatifactor sp.
AGCTTACAGCCAAGGACAAGGAGTTGTACGATTTGCGGCATGAGCTGATATCCGCCCAGATCAAGCTGGAGAACGTGGCGGAGCAGGTCAAGGAGCTCCAGAAGGCCCAGAACGAGGGCGAGAAAGAAATCGTGCGGCTGGAAACAGAGTTGAAGAAAAAGTGACAGGGGCTGTCCGAATCCCGGACAGCTTCTTTTCTTATCTTAGACAGGCCTTATATGGGGAGGAATTTATGGAAAATCACCGCAAAGTCGAGCTGCTCGCGCCGGCAGGGAACGCCGCCGGCTTCTACGGGGCCGTCCACGCAGGCGCGGATGCCGTCTATCTGGCCGGAAATCAGTTCGGTGCCAGGGCCTATGCCGAAAACTTTACCACGGAGGAGCTTCTGGAATGCATCCGCTACGGGCATCTTCTGGGGCGGAAAATATATCTGACCGTAAACACGCTGTTAAAGAACCAGGAGATGAAACAGCTCTATGATTACCTGGCCCCCTTTTACGAGGCAGGGCTGGACGCTGTAATCGTACAGGATTTAGGGGTGCTGCGCTTCATCCGGGAGCGGTTCCCCGGCCTGAAGCTCCATGTGAGCACGCAGATGACCATCTGCTCCGGCTGGGGAGCCTCCCTGCTGAAGGAAATGGGCGCAAGCCGCATCGTCCCTGCCAGGGAGCTGAATCTACAGGAGCTCATTGCCATGCGGGATCAGGCGGACATTGAGATAGAGGCCTTTGTCCACGGCGCCATGTGCTACTGCTATTCGGGACAATGCCTGTTCAGCAGCATCCTGGGGGGACGCAGCGGCAACAGGGGCCGCTGTGCCCAGCCCTGCCGGCTGCCCTATTCCGTAAGCATGGACGGGGCCGGCTGTCAGGAATGCTATCCCCTGAGCCTGAAGGACATGTGCACCATCCGGCATATCCCACGGCTGATAGAGGCGGGCATAGATTCCTTTAAGATAGAAGGACGCATGAAGCGGCCGGAGTATGCCGCCGGCGTGACGGATATCTATAGACGCCGTATCGATGATTACTATGCGCTCAGGGAGGCCATGGCTCCCCGGGAGGCGGAAAAGGCCTATCATGCCAAAATGGAGGAGGGCGATTCCAGGGAGGATATGAGGACGCTGGCCTCCCTTTATGTACGGGACGGCCTTCAGGACGGCTATTATTTCAGGCATAACGGCCGGGATATGATCAGCATCGACAGCCCGGCCTACCGGGAGAGCGATGAACAGGTGCTGTCCAGGATACAGGAGAGACACCTGGACGCCCATTTGAAGCTGCCTGTGACCATCAGGGCCTTCTTCCATGTGGGCAGGCCCGCCAGGGTCATTCTGGAAACGGAACTGGAAGAGGAGCCTTCTGCGGGGCGCCTGTCCGGAAGCGCGGATGGCGGCCCTGTGGCACAGGCCCTGAAGCAGCCCATCACAGAGGAAAACGTCCGAAAGCAGCTGTGCAGGCTGGGAGACAGCGCCTTTTACGCAGCCAGAGTCCAGGTTTCCATGGACGCGGACAGCTTCTATCCCCTGAAGCAGATCAATGAGCTGCGCAGGATGGCGGTGGCGGAGCTGGAACGAAACATCCTCCGGGCCAGAGGCTATGAGGAGGACAGGCAGGGGAAAGAGGCGGAAGAGGCTGCGGCGGACAGGAATATTACGAGATTGCCTTCCAATCTGCCGAACGACAAAACGGAGGCCTCCACGGCTTGCGGCTACGCCTTCTATGTCCGCACCATGGGGCAGTTAAAGGCGCTGGGAGACTGGCTTGCCGCGAATTCCCTGAACCGGCCCTGGCGGATTTATGTGGACGGCGACCTGCTCACAGAAGAATGGCCTGAGACAGAGAGCTTCTGTACAGGGCTATC
>CAOOJO010000591.1 GCA_948496895.1 uncultured Acetatifactor sp.
CGATTGCGGTGGGCGTGAAGAAGTTCAGCATGTTGGAGCTGCAGTCCAGGATGATATAGTCAACAAGCTTCGATGCCTCCGCAATGAACAGCTTTATCTTTTCATACTTCAGTTCCGGGTAGGAGAAGGGGTTCTCCCCGGCGGCATAGCCCATGACGCCGATGAAGGGGTATTCCTTCAGGATGGTGACGCGCTCCGCCACCAGGGCCGTGTTGATCTCCAGGCCGGTCAGCACGTTCCCGATGGAGGCGCCTGTCTCCAGGAGGCGCTCCGGCATCCAGACGGGCAGCATGGGCGTGCTGGGGTCCGCGTTGATGATGAGGGCCTTGTCCTTGTCCGCAGTCAGGATCTTGGCGAGGCAGCAGCAGAACATGGACTTCCCGCAGCCGGGGTTGCCCCATACAGTGATGATCTTTGACATATGCTATTTCCTCCTTATTCGTCCCCGGATGTCCCTTCCGGTGGTGCGTCCTGGCTGCCATCTGCGGGCTCTTCGGAGCCGGATGCGCTGCCTTCCAGGCTGGATTCCCCATCGGGGTCTTCCTGTCCCTTAAGGTTCATGGAGGACTCCAGGTCTTCGTCAGCAAGTTCCGTGCCGTCGCCGTAAAGGGCGGCCAGGATTTCGGACTGGCGCTCCAGCAGCTCCTCCGCCAGCTTCCCGTTGCCCCGGCTGACCAGGGCCACATGCAGGACGCCCTCGTTCTCATAGCGCGTGAGCAGCATGGCCTGTTCAGGGGTGGCGAGAACGGTGATGGTGGCTGTCTGCTGCCGTTCCTCGTCCTCCTCCGGCGGCCTGGTGTAGTCCACGTCGAGGCCTTTGGAGTCGGAGACGGACAGGACCTCCACGAAGCGCAGCTCCGGGATGTCGGACACCGGCTCCAGCGCGTTGTCGTCGTCATAGTGGTAGAGCCGGATGATGTCGCCGCCCTGCAGCTTGTCGGAGAGCGCCGTGGCCAGCGTCTGGGTGGTGACGGAGATGGCCACCATGCCGTCCGGGATCGCGTTGAGGGAGAGGTCGGAGGACAGGGGGGCGCTGCTGACCTTCTCCGGCAGGATATAGTCTCCGGGATACAGGTCTGTGGCGGCATAGGTGCCAGCGACATCCTCAATCCTGCGGGCAATGCTGTCGGGCAGGTTGAAGCCGCCCACTTCCACAATCTCAAGGTCGTCCGCAGTGATGGGTGTCCCGCGGGTGACGGCAGACTTCATGCGGACGATCTCGCAGGTGCTGCCTGTCCTGCTTGTCACCGCAGGGATGGCGATGAATGCGATGACGGCGGCAAGCGCGATGCTCAGGATGCCGTAGATGAAACGGTTGTTCATTTTCATGGGGTGGAGCCTCCTTATCGGTTATTTTTTCAAAATGGTTGAAGTCCCGCAGGCCACTGTGGCATTGGTGCCGCATAGGGCAGCCGGTATGCCGGTTGGAAGCAGCAGGATGGATTCATGGGTCCCTCTTTCCTATATGAAAGGGGGCAGCAACAGCAGGGTGTACAGAAGGCTGCCCCAGAAGATATAGGGGGCAAACGGGATGCGCTGTGGCCGTTCCTTCCGGCACAGGGCCCGCAGTCCCAGATGCAGCAGGGCAAGGAGGCAGGAGGCCGTCAGGACGGCCATCAGCCCGGATGCCCCGTAGGGGATGCCCAGCAGGGCCGCCAGCTTGATGTCCCCGCCGCCGATGCCGCCGTCAGTGGCAAGGGAGGCGGAGAGCAGGAGCAGGAACCCGGACAGGCATCCCATGGCACAGTGCAGTGCAGCTCCCGGAAAGGTGGTCCCTGGGAGGGCATATGCTGCAAGCGGCAGATAGAGCAGGCACCAGGGCAGGAAGGCAAGCAGGGCGGCATTGCGTATCCTGTGGTGCC
>CAOOJO010000592.1 GCA_948496895.1 uncultured Acetatifactor sp.
CCTGCCGCCCTGTCACTCAGAGCAGCGCCGCAGAATCTCCATGCACATGCGCCCGTTATGGTAAGGGCATGTCCAGGGCTCCACGATGGGCTTCTCCAGGGCGGGAGACCCTTCCGCGTCCGTGTACCAGAACCACTCCCCATCGGGCCTCTCATCCACCAGATGCTCCCGGATGAACCCCCAGATATCCTCCGCGGCCTCCAGATACCGGCGTTCCCCGGTCTTCTGGTAAGCATTGTAGAAGCCTACCACGCCCTCCGCCTGTACCCACCAGACTCTTTTTTCGTCCACCACGCCCCGCTCGCATTCATTGGCCAGGGAGTGGTGGGCGTAGGCCTTCTCATAGACCTCCGCTTCCAGGCACCGCAAGATAGGACTCATGCGCTTCCTCAGCTCCTCATCCCCCAAAGTCTCCAGGCTCCTGTCAATCAGCCAGGCCGCCTCGATGTCATGGCCGTAGGAATGCAGGTCGATCAGGCTCTTCATATGGAGGTCGAAGAACACCTCCTGCCTGCAAAGCGCCGGATTGTATACACGCTCCGCCACCAGGTTCAGAATCCAGTGCAGCTTTTCCGTCACCACCTGCTGCCAGTGCCCTTTTCCACCGGCCTCCTGGTCTGCTGTCGGCGAGCTTTCATCCGACGCCGCCCCCAAATCCTCACCGAAAACCCGCTCCGCCTCCCTGCAGGCCAGCAGATACTCCGTGTAAGCCTCCAGCACATGCAGCAGCGTGTTCATGGTTCTGTCCGCCATCACCCCGTTCTCCGAGAGCTTGTCGTTGGCGACAGGGCAGAAGGCAATGTCCAGCGCCTCCTTATACCCATACTCGTCGAAGCACCTGGTCTCAATCACCTGAATCAACCGCTCCGCCAGCTCCAAAGCCTCCCTGTCATGGAAAGCCCGGAAATAGGACGACAGCGCGTACACCGCAAAGGCCTGGTTATAGGTATGCTTCGTGGTGTCCTCCGGCTCTCCCCTGTAGTCCAGCGACCAGTACACGCCGCCCCGCTCCCCGTCCATGCACCTGTCCCGCAGAAAAGCGTATGCCCAGTCCGCGTACTCCCTCAGAGAATCCGCCCCGTCCCCCGCCAGGCTCATCTGAGCATTGGAGAAGAACCACAGAATGCGGCTGTTGAGGATACAGCCCTTTACCGCCTTCCGGTCCACCTCCAGCCCGGAGTCCATCCAGCCGTAGTATCCGCCATACTGTCCGTCCCGCAGCTTTTCCCAAAAGGGAAGCAGCCGTTCCAGCAGATGGCTCCTGAATTCATCCCTCGACATGCCATTCCTCCTTTCCAGCATCAAAAACATGAAACGCATAAATTAATTTATGACTCTATTATTAACTGATTTTATTAATTAAGTCATTAACTGTTCTTGTGTTTTATCTATATTTATTGCGCTCCCCTGTGTTTTCATCCTTTTTCACAATAAATTCATGGTATTTTCAGAGGTTTTGCCCATGTTTCTTTCTCCACTTCTGCGCTATAATGAATCTATATCGCTTAATCATGACTTAATAAGAATTATTTTTTAAGTAAGAAAAAAATTACAGGAGGGAACTCTATGTCCATAGCGCAAGCCTATGCCCCAAACCTGACACTGCTGTCAAAAGCGGGAGTGGCCCTGACGGACTTCGCTCCGGAGACGGAGGTCGCAGACTCCCTCCTCCACCGCGCCGCCCTGGAGACCAGTTCCATCAAAAGCCCCTTCTCCTACTATATCGCGGAGCGCCAGGCCTTCCGTCTCCTGCGCCTGAACTCCGGCTCCCTGCTCTTTACGGCAGTCCCCTCCAGGCGCTCGGCCCAGCTCTCGGAATGCGGCCTCTACCTGTTGGACTGCCGCTTCCCCTGCCGGATCAT
>CAOOJO010000593.1 GCA_948496895.1 uncultured Acetatifactor sp.
GCGTTAGATCCGCTGGCAGAGTACGATATCCTCACAAAATTCCTGGAGCTGACCGAAGGGAAGACATCCCTTATCATATCCCATCGGATCGGGCTGGGGCGGTTCGCGGACAGGATCATCGTGATGAAGGACGGCCGGGTGGCCCAGACCGGCACCCACGACGAGCTGCTGGCCATGGGCGGGGAGTACGGCAGGATGTGGCATGAACAGGCCAAGTGGTATCAGTGAGGAATCGGATTGGCTACCGGACAGAGAAAAATGTTGTGGAAAAATCCCGGGGAAGGGTTTATGATGGATGAAGATTAGCCCCAACCTCGCTCTGCTCGGTAAAACTCTGCTCAAAGCAAGCGACAGGCAGGAAGCGCCTCTCAGGAGGCGCTTTCTTTCGTACAGCTTTCCGCGCTATTTCTACGCCGCCCCGGCAGCTGGACCAGGATGATGGCCAGGAAGGTCAGGGCGCAGCCGGCCAGCTCCCTGGCGCTCAGGGTCTGGTGCAGGAGCAGCCATCCGGCGAGGGCCGAGATGACGGATTCCAGGCTCATGATTAGGGAGGCCACCGCTGGGTTCAGGTCCTTCTGCCCGATGATCTGGAAGGTATAGCCCAGGCCGCTGGAGAGGGCGCCGGCGTATACGATGGGCATCCAGGCCGCAAGGATGCTGTCGAAATCCGGGCGCTCGAACAGAAGCATACAGATGGCGCCCAGGACGGCGTTGGTCAAGGTCTGGACGCAGGAGAGCTTCACGCCGTCCACCAGGGGCGAGAAATGATCCACCGACAGGATCTGGACAGAGAAGACGACCGCGCAGGCGAAGAGATAGATATCGCCTGTCTGCAGACGGAAGTCCCCCTTCGTCATGCAGAGCAGATACATGCCAAGGGCGGCCAGCGCCACTGCGGTCCAGATGCGCAGGCCGATTTTCTTGCCCAGGAAAATCCCGAACAGGGGCACGATCACCATGTACAGCGCGCTGATGAAGCCCGCCTTGCCCACAGTGGTCTCCCTCACGCCGAACTGCTGCAGGGCGCTTCCGCCGAACAGGCAGATGCCGCAGCAGATGCCCCCGATAAGCAGGAGCCTCTGATTCTTCCTCCGGTCTGCGGGCTCCTGCCGCCTTTTGCCGCGCCTGTCTAAGACCACCGCCATGGGCAGCAGCACCAACAGGGCGACGATGTTGCGGGCGGCGATGAAGGTAAAGGGGCCTACATAGTCCATTCCCACGCTCTGGGCCACAAAAGTAAAGCCCCATATCAGGGCGGCGGCAAACAGGATGGCGGATTGTCTCAATGCGGTTTTGTTTATCATGTCTTTCCTCATGTCTTTTGTCCTTCTGGCTCATAGTATCTTTTTCGCGTGAAGCCAAAGAACAGTATAGCACAAATGCTTTCAAAGAATCAATGTGAAAATGCCCAAACAATAGTTGGATTCTGTCAAATATGCCTGCCTTGCGCTCAAGCCATTTTTGGGATACAATACAAGCAAACGTTGAGACGGAGGGGCCGGCAAATGAACGACCACATAATCGGTACACAGATTTCAAGATTTCGGAAAGCGGCAGGGATGACCCAGGAGGAGCTTGGAGAGGCGGTAGGGATCAGCGGCCAGGCGGTAAGCCGCTGGGAGTGTGGAGGCGCGCCGGACATAGCATTGCTGCCGGCTATCGCCGATGAATTAGGGGTCACGATCGATGCCCTGTTTGGGCGGGACGGGAGCGGGCGCGTGGATGCGGAAGAGGTGTTAGGCGGCTGGCTGTGCTCTTTCCCGAAAAAGGAGCGGCTGGACCGGCTCTGCCGTCTGGTCTGGTCGTCAGTCAGACATCTGCTTGACGACGGGCTCAGCATACCGGAAATGGGATATCTGGA
>CAOOJO010000594.1 GCA_948496895.1 uncultured Acetatifactor sp.
GTGGGCTATGTGCTGAAAGGCATGCAGGCCGGCGTGGTGGCAGTGCTGTTCGATGTGGTATACACCATGGGGGCCGGCGTGGTGAAGACGAAGTCATGGCTGAACTATGGCCTGATGGCGGCTGCATTCCTGGCCACGGCAGTGTGGAAGATAAACGTAGTGTATATCATCCTGGCAGCGGTAGCCGTGGGCATCCTGTCCCGGGGATACGCGAAATGGAGGGGGAGGCCCTGACACCAGGCCGTCCACCTATGAGGGCAGATGGATTCCGCGCCTGCGCAGGGCAGGAGCGCAGGATGGAAGCTGTGCCCGTTGACGTACCGCCAGGCGGCTGCCGGGGTGAAAAGCGTTTACATCGGTTCTGCCGTATGTGCCGTTGCGGACGGTATGACGGGAGGTTTGGAAAGGAGAGCCATGGGAATTTACTTAGAGCTGTTCTGGAGCTTCATACAGGTAGGGCTGTTCAGCATCGGCGGAGGCTACGCGGCGCTGCCGCTGATACAGAGCCAGGTGGTGGAGCGGCACGGCTGGCTTACCGCCAGCGAATTCAGTGACCTGATTACCATAGCCGAGATGACGCCGGGGCCTATGGCCGTGAATTCCGCCACCTTCGTAGGGATACGGATTGCAGGTATCCCGGGGGCATTGGTGGCCACCTTCGGCTGCATCCTGCCCTCTTTGATTCTGGTATCGATTCTGGCAAAGCTGTATTTCAAATATCAGAACCTGGATGCCATGCAGAATATTCTAAGCCGCCTCCGGCCTGTGATTATCGCGCTGATCGCGGCGGCGGCCCTGTCCATTCTGAAGACGGTGGTGTCTTCAGAAAGCAGCCTGTCCGTGAACGGCATCAACCTGTCGGGCATCCTTCTGGCCGTAGCCGCGTTCCTGGTGCTGCGAAAGACGAAGAAGAGCCCGATCCTGATCATGGTGGCCTGCGGCGGCGTGAACCTGCTCCTGAATCTGATGATAAGAATGTGATAATAGGATTCTGTCAGTAGATTCCAGAGCAGACGAGGAAAACGATGAGAAGGAGGAAGTGGCCATGAACGCCAGGAAAAAATATCCGGTGGGGGAAATCCTGTTCTTTTTTGCCCTGCTGGCCGCATATCTGGCGGCGACCCTGTTTTTGTTCCATCGTCAGACAGTAGGCTATGCCGGTATGTACCCTTCCGATATGGGGCCGTATAGAGAGGAAATACAGGGGATGGACAGCGGATACAGCTACCCGTATCCTATCCTGTTTCTGACAGGAAGATTTTTTCTGCGGTTTACCACGCCGGAGCATGCGATGGCTTTGGCCGCCGTTTTATGGAATGGCCTGACGCCCATTGTCCTGAAATATTATTTTGACAGATTCCTGCAGGTGAGGGAGACCGGGAATTCCAAAAGGGGGATGCTGTCGACAGTGCTGGCCTTTTCGCTTCTGCTGGCATCTATGGTATATCCCCTCTCCTATCTGGGGCGGTACCATAAACCCGGGGAGGATTTCCTGTACCGCTATCTGGGAACCTTTACCCCCAATCCCTATCATAATGCCACCTATCTGACGGCAAGGCCTTTTTCGGTGCCGGCCTTCTTTCTGTTTGTGGATATTCTGAGCTTTTACGAGAAGGAAGACAGATGGGTATGCCCCCGATATGTGCTCTTTTCCGCCTTTCTGCTTCTGACCACTCTGGCGAAGCCCAGCTTTACCTTGGTTTTGGTGAGCGCTGCGGGAGTCATTATGCTATGGAGGCTGGCTGTCAGCCGGTTCCGGGGAGTGAAGGCTTTTTTCCAGATGGGCATCTGGTTCCTCCCTACCTTTCTGGTGCTGCTGTATCAGTTTGGAGATGTCTTCCGCTCAGGT
>CAOOJO010000595.1 GCA_948496895.1 uncultured Acetatifactor sp.
TATCCGCCTGCTCTTCATCGAAGCGGCTCAGGATATTGCGGAATTCCAGGCGCTTGAATAAATCGTAGGCCTCCTTCGTATAGAAGCCCTCCGCCTTGGATGTCCCATAGTCAATGGACACGTCGCTGTCCGTCTTAATCGTGACCAGAGCCTTGCTCAAGTCCGCCAGCTCCCGGTTGGCAAGCAGGGATTCCCGGATGCTTTTCTTGGAGATTTCCTCCACATGGGCATAGATGTTCTCCAGGGAGCCGTACTGCACCATCAGCTCCGTGGCGGTCTTCTGCCCCACCTTGGGCACGCCGGGCACATTGTCGGAGCTGTCGCCCATCAGGGCCTTCAGGTCGATGAACTGACTGGGCGTCACCTGGAAGGCTGTGACCACATCCTCCGGATAATAGTCCTCCACCTCTGTCCTTCCCATCTTTGTCTTCGGTATCCTGATTTTGATATGCTCGTCCGCCACCTGCAGCAGGTCCCTGTCGCCGGATACCAAAGACACCTCCAGCCCCTCCGCCTGGGCCTTCTTCGCCAATGTCCCCAGGATGTCGTCCGCCTCCAGTCCCGCCTGCTCCACAATCGTCACCTGCATGGCCTTCAGCACGTCCTTCAACACCGGCACCTGCTCCCGCAGCTCCTCCGGCATGGGCTTTCTGGTGCCCTTATAGGCCTCGTACAGCTCATGGCGGAAGGTAGGGGCGTGCACGTCGAACGCCACAGCCAGGAAATCCGGCTTCTCCTCCTCCAGAATCCGGAACATGATGTTCAGGAAGCCGTACACCGCGTTGGTGTGCAGCCCCTGGGCATTGGTCAGATCCGGCACGCCGTAAAAGGCCCTGTGCAAAATACTGTGCCCGTCTATCAATACAAGCTTCCTGCTATTCTTCAAAACCACACCGCCTCTCTCTACTCAAGACCGCCAAAATTTACCTTCCTACAGCAATATCCAGACAAAAGCGCCCACAAGCGCACACGCAGCCACAATCTCCAGGGCAGAGCCGAAATACAGAAAGGCTGAGTTGAAGCTGATCTTCCGTCTGGTCTCCTCCAGGCGCTGGCCCAGCTCGGACTGCAGGTCGAAGGCATTGCCGTCTTCCAGCCGCTGCATGCCCTCCGCCACCAGGAACTGGATGGCCAGCTCCTCCTTGCACTCCTCGCAGGAGTCCCTGTGCTCATAAAAGCGCTTCAGAGTCGGAAAGTCCAGCCTGCGCCTGATAAAGTCCGGAATCAGTCGCTCGAATTCCTTGCACTCCATTCGTTCTTTTCCATCCAGCAATGCCAAAGATGCCACCTCCTGCCGTCCGCCGTGAACCGGGCCCGGGCCGCCGGGCCCTTAATGCACAAATGCTCAGTCAGGCCATAACCGACCAGCCCATGTTGCCTGCGCCCTTCAGGCCTCCAACGCCTGGGCGATATCCGCAATCAGATCCTCCTTGTCCTCAATGCCGCAACTGATGCGAATCAGCTCCGCGGGTACCCCCGCTTCCTTCAATTGCTCGTCCGTCATCTGACGGTGGGTGCTGGAGGCAGGATTCAGACAGCAGGTGCGGGCATCCGCCACATGGGTCTCGATGGCCGCTATCTTCAGGCTCTTCATGAAGCTGCTGGCCGCTTCCCTGCCGCCCTTTAAGCCAAAGGAGACTACGCCGCAGCTCCCCTTCGGCAGGTATTTCTGCGCTAAGGGATAATATTTATCTCCCGGCAGGCCGCAGTAGTTCACATAGGCCACCTTCGGATGCTTAGAGAGGAATTCCGCCACCGCCTGGCCGTTCTCACAGTGCCGCTGCATGCGCACATGAAGGCTCTCCAGCCCCAGGTTCAGAATAAAGGCGTTCTGGGGGCTCTGG
>CAOOJO010000596.1 GCA_948496895.1 uncultured Acetatifactor sp.
CTGCCCGCTTCCCATGCCTGCACTGCTGCCGACACCCTCAGGATTGCCGACACTGCTGCCGTCTTTCCCGGCGGTGCCAGCGCCGTTTCCTCCAATCAGCTCCCTGGCCCTCTCCAGAATGCCCTCCTCGTCCGGAATCACGAAGGCATCCTTGTCTTCCTTCTGCCTCTGAATCCACCGCCTGGCTCCCGCCGTATTGCTGTCCAGAAGCTCCGGCGGAATCTCCCCCACGAAGCGGCTCACCGCATTGTACTGGGTCTCTCCCCGGATCATCCGCATCCTGGCGCAGGTCAGGGTCAGTTCGTCCATAGCCCTGGTGATGCCCACATAGGCCAGGCGCCTCTCCTCCTCCAGGTCGGAAGGGTCGTCGGAATTGACGGAGAGGTACGCCGGGAACAGCCCGTCCTCCATCCCCGCCAGGTACACATTGGGGAATTCCAGGCCCTTGGCGGAGTGCAGGGTCATCAACAGCACCCTGTCGTCCTCCCCGTCCACATTGTCGATGTCCGCCACCAGCGCCACTTCCTCCAGAAATTCCGTCAGCGTGGGCTCCTCATGGCTTTCCGTGTAGCTCACGGCCTTTGTGATCAGCTCGTCCACATTGGCCATCCTTTCCTCGCCGCCCTCGTCGTCATAATCCGCCAGATATGCCTCATAGTCAACCTTTTCCAGGACGGTCTGTATCAGCTCCGCAATGGTCTTCCCGGCGCGCTCCCTGCGCAGGCCCTGTATCAGGCTCACGAAGGGTCGTATCTTCGCTGACGCTCTGCCGAGGCTCATGATTTCATCCGCCCGCTCCATGGCCGCGTAGAGCCCGATGCCGTGGAGCTGGGCATAGTCCTCCAGTTTCTCCAGGGTGGCGTTGCCGATGCCCCGCCTGGGCACGTTCAGGATGCGCCGCACCGCCACCTCGTCCTGTCCGCTCTCTATGGTCTTTAAGTAGGCCAGGATGTCCTTGATCTCCATCCTGGAATAAAAGTTTATACCTCCTACCACATTATATGGCACGCCCTCCAGGATCATGCGCTCCTCCAGGAGACGGGCCTGGGCGTTGGTGCGGTAGAGCACCGCGCAGTCCCTGTACCTTGCGCCCTGCTTTGCCACGCGTCTGGCCACGTCCCCGGCGATGAATTCCGCCTCCTCGTAGGCCGTGTCGAACTGCCGCAGGCGCACCCTGCTGCCTTTGCCCCTGGCGGTCCACAGGGCTTTGGCCTTTCGGCTGGCATTGTTGCCGATCACTGCGTTGGCCGCGTCCAGGATGGACTGGGTAGAACGGTAGTTCTGCTCCAGCTTGATGGTCACCGCTTCCGGGAAATGCTCCTCGAAATCCAGGATGTTGCGGATATTGGCCCCTCTGAATTTGTAGATGGACTGGTCGTCATCGCCCACCACGCAGAGATTCCTGTACTTCCCCGCCAGGAGGTTCACCAGCTCGAACTGGGCCGTGTTGGTGTCCTGGTACTCGTCAACCATGACATACTGGAAACGCTCCTGATAGGAGTCCAGCACCTCGGGGCAGCTCTTGAACAGCTCCACCGTCTTCACGATGATGTCGTCGAAATCCAGGGCATTGTTGGCCTGCAGGGTCTCCTGATACTCGCGATAGGCCTTTGCGTAGATTTTCTTCATGTAGTCATAATCCGCCGCGGCGTCCAGCTCATACTGGCTGACGCTTATGAGCTCATTCTTGGCGGAGGAGACGGCGTTTAGCATGGCCCTCTCCTTGTACATCTTGGGATCCAGGTTCAGCCGTTTGATGACGGCCTTCATCACTGTCTTCTGGTCGTCGCTGTCATAGATGGTGAAGCTGTTGCCATAGCCCAGCCTGTCGATATGGCGGC
>CAOOJO010000597.1 GCA_948496895.1 uncultured Acetatifactor sp.
GATATTGGAGGAGGCCCAGCGGGAGATGTTCCGCTTTACCCAGGAGGCCGAGGCGCTGTGCGGCAGCATGCCGCCGCCGGAGCCTGCGGGGGTGGAGGGAATCAATGATGTGTTTTCCGAGACTGCCAATGCCTTTTTCTATGGGGTGCTCACCGGGGAGGAGGCGGCCGCCAGGTTTCGGCAGCGGGCGGAGGAGATTCTGGCGGGATATGGGGAGTGAGGGGTTTTGGATTTGTGGCTGGTATGGAAGCGGGGATAGATGGAATGACCGTAAGGGCGGCGATGCCGATTGGAACTGTGGGATTCCACAGGGGTGGTTTGTGCCGCTGCGGGAGGTTGGTATCGAATGGATGCCTGTTTAGGCAGGCAGGGAGGAGGGCGAAACATGGAGGCTGAGTTGGGAGAGAAGGAAGTGGATCTGATTCTCTTTGCCGGACAGTCCAATATGTCCGGACGGGGGGAGGCGGGCCAGGCTGTGCTGTGCGATGCCGCCGCTGGCTATGAGTATAGGGCAATCAGCAATCCGGGAGGGCTTCTGCCCATCGGAGAGCCCTTTGGGCTGGGCGAGGAGAAAGAGGGCGGCATCTGGGATTACGACGAGGCGGGAAAGTCTAAACGGACAGGGAGCATGGTGAGCGCCGCGGCCCAGGCCTATCATGCCCGGACAGGGCGCAGGATTGTGGGAGTGTCCGCCTCCGTGGGCGGCTCCGACACGGTATCCTGGAAGCAGGTCTATCTGGCGGATGCCCTGGAGAGGCTGGAGCGCGCAAAGGGATTCCTGGCAGAGAACCGCTTTGCCGTGGACAGGATATGGGTGGTATGGTGCCAGGGAGAGAGCGATGGGGATGCCGGGCGGACTGGGGAAGACTACATGGCGAACGTCAGGGAAATCTTTCAGGCATTCCGGGCGCAGGGGGCGGAGAAATGCTTCCTGGTGCAGATTGGGCATTACAATTACGTAAAATATCCCGGCGGGGCGGGACAACTGACCGGGCTGGAATGGGATCGGCGCTATGAAGTCATCCGCAATGCCCAGGCGGCATTGTGCCGGGAGGAGGAGTTCATTCTGGCAGGCAGCTTCGCGCCTTACCTCCAGGAGATGAAGGACGACTATCATTACCACCAGAGGGCCTACAATCTGGTGGGGGAAGCGGTGGGCAGCGCCATGGCGGATTATGTGGAGGCTTTAGCGTAGAGCCGGAAAATGGAATATTGGTGCGAAGAGAACTGGCAGGGAGGTTCATCTGGCTGTCTGTGCAGAGCGATAGGAAGGCGGCTCCTCCGGTTCAGTGAGAAAGGAAAGCATAAAAATGGGTTTCGAGATTCGGGCAAAGGGAAAAATCAGGCTGTATTATGGCAATGAGGAGACAGACGCAGTAAAGATCGCCATCGGCAATTTGGAGCGGGATTTGGGGAAGGTGTTCCCCGAGGCGGAGGTGGCCAGGACAGAGGCGGTTATGGGCCAGGCGGGGGCGGAGATGGCTCCGGGGTCGAAAGAAGGGACTGGGGAAAGGCTTCCCAGCCCAGGGCAGCCAGGGGAATCCGTGATTGTGGTACGGACAATTGGCCGACAGAAAGCGGGCGGAGAAGATAACTGCAGGGGAGAGGAAACCGGGGCAGGGATTGACAGAGAAGAGCCGGGGATAGCGGTGCCCCATCAGGGAAAAGCCCCGTCGGGCAGCCCGGAGGCATCCATGTGGGATGAGGATGGAAGACTGCATAAGGAGGCCTACCAGCTCAGGGTGGAAGACGGGGTGCTATATATTACTGGCTCCGACAGGCGGGGCACGATCTATGGAATCTATGAGCTCTGCGAACGGCTGGGCGTCTCCC
>CAOOJO010000598.1 GCA_948496895.1 uncultured Acetatifactor sp.
GTGGAGGCAGGTGCGGTTCTGGCGACATTGAACTGAACCTGAAGGAAGTAAAACTGTATTGCAGATAAACAACAGGAGGTCAACAAATGGAATATATAGGTTCTACGCTCAACAACCTGATCCATCAGACGGCGTTTTTCAACCTTACATGGGGAAACTACGTCATGATAGCGGTTGCGTGCTTTTTCCTTTACCTGGCTATCCGGCATGAGTTCGAGCCCTTGCTCTTAACTCCCATAGCCTTCGGCATGCTGTTGGTGAACATTTATCCCGACATCATGCTCCATGCGGAGGATGCCGCCAACGGTGTAGGCGGTTTATTGTATTATTTCTATCTGCTGGACGAATGGGCCATCCTGCCCTCCCTGATTTTCATGGGCGTGGGCGCTATGACGGACTTTGGCCCTCTGATTGCCAACCCCAAGAGCTTCCTTCTGGGCGCGGCGGCGCAGTTCGGTATCTTCGCGGCATATTTCGGGGCCATCTTCTTAGGCTTCAATGATATGGCGGCTGCCGCCATTTCCATCATCGGCGGCGCTGACGGCCCTACCTCCATCTTCCTGGCCAGTAAGCTGGGACAGACGGCAATCCTGGGACCTATCGCGGTGGCGGCGTATTCCTATATGTCGCTGGTGCCCATCATCCAGCCTCCTATCATGAAGCTGCTGACCACAGAGGAGGAGCGGAAGATCAAGATGGGACAGCTGCGCCCGGTTTCCAAGCTGGAGAAGATTCTGTTCCCGATTATCGTTACTATCGTGGTCTGCCTGATTCTGCCTACCACCGCTCCCCTGGTGGGTATGCTGATGCTGGGCAACCTGTTCCGGGAGTCCGGCGTGGTTCGCCAGCTCACGGAGACGGCCTCCAATGCCCTGATGTATATCGTGGTCATTCTGCTTGGTACTTCCGTAGGCGCCACCACCAGCGCGGAGGCGTTCCTGAACTGGGATACCCTGAAGATCGTGGCCCTGGGCCTGATTGCCTTTGCCTTCGGTACGGCGGCGGGTGTGCTGTTCGGTAAGCTGATGTGCAAGCTTACCCATGGCAAGATCAATCCGCTGATTGGTTCCGCGGGCGTGTCTGCAGTGCCCATGGCGGCCCGTGTGTCCCAGAAGGTGGGCGCGGAGGCGGATCCCACCAACTTCCTGCTGATGCACGCCATGGGACCCAATGTGGCAGGTGTCATCGGAACCGCCGTAGCGGCCGGTACGTTCATGGCTATCTTCGGTGTGTTCTAAAGCGGGATAAGGATTTGTCCCTTCGGATGTTTCATGGCGGCCGGGCGGCTTCCGGCTGCCGTAATTCAAATAATATGGAGGAAATTCGTAAATGTCAGAACAAGCAAAGAAACCGATCAAAATTACGGAAACCATACTGCGTGACGCGCACCAGTCCCTGATCGCTACCAGGATGCCGACGGATTTCATGCTTCCCATCCTGGAGAAGATGGATAAGGTGGGCTACCATTCCGTGGAGTGCTGGGGCGGCGCTACCTTTGATGCTTCCCTTCGCTTCCTGAAGGAGGATCCCTGGGACAGGCTGCGGAAGATTCGCGACGGCTTCAAGAACACGAAGCTGCAGATGCTGTTCCGCGGACAGAATATCTTAGGCTACAGGCCTTACGCCGATGATGTGGTGGACGCTTTCGTGCAGAAGTCCATCGCCAACGGCATCGACATCATCCGTATCTTCGACTGTCTGAACGATCTGCGCAACCTGCAGGAGGCCGTGAACGCCACCAACCGCATGAAGCAGCAGGAGGGCAGAGGGCATGCGCAGGTGGCCCTGTCCTATACTTTGGGTGATGCCTACACGCTGGAATACTG
>CAOOJO010000599.1 GCA_948496895.1 uncultured Acetatifactor sp.
AGCGGTTCATGCTCTCCGAAACGCAAATCAGAACCGTGGAGCTGTACTGCAACATGTCGGGCACCCCGGTGCCCGCGACCGAGGAGGAGGCGCAGGATCTCTCCCTGGCGATTATAGTGCCCTCCTTTGTCACCACGGAGCTGAAGCGTGCCTTTGAGATCGGCTTCTTGCTGTATATCCCCTTCGTGCTCATCGATATGATCGTGGCCTCCACCCTGATGTCTATGGGTATGATTATGCTCCCGCCCGCTATGATCTCCACTCCCTTTAAGCTACTGCTGTTTATCCTGCTGGACGGGTGGCAGCTGCTGTTCTCCTCACTGGCGAGCGGCTTCATGTAAGGAGGGAATATGGATACCAGTCAGATAACCACAATGCTGCGGGAGGGCATCTGGATTGTCCTCAAGCTGGGCGGGCCCATGCTGCTGCTCAGTATGGTGGTGGGCATACTCATCGCAATCTTTCAGGCGGTTACCCAGATCCATGAGCAGACCCTCGCTTTCATCATGAAGCTCTCGGTGGTCATCATTGTCCTTCTCGTGGGAGGGGGATGGATGATGGACACCCTGCTGGACTACACCAGGAGAGTTTTCGCGCTGATGGCTACTCGCTGAGAGGGGGATGGCTGTGGATTGGACCGCATTGACCCTGTTTCTGCTGATTACCGGCCGTATGACCGGCTGTGTGGCCTTTAATCCCATCTTTGGACGGCGGGGAATCCCGGCTATGGTTAAGGCGGGATTCATCCTGCTGCTGTCTGTATCTGTGTTCGCCATTACCCCGGTGCGGATGGAGATGCCCTCCACGCTGCTGGGCCTGGTCCTGACCTTCCTGCTGGAGATGTTTCTGGGCTATGTGCTGGGCCTGGTCATCAGCCTGTTCTTCTACGTTCCCATGATGGCCGGCGCTGTGATCGACGCGCAGATGGGCATGTCCATGGGCGCCACCTATGACCCGGCGTCGGGCGCCCAGATTACCGTTACCTCTACGTTTCTCAACATACTGATGACAATGCTGTTCTTCGCGGCCAACGGACACCACACCCTGATCCGCATTTTTGCGGCGTCCGGACGGGTTGTCCCCTTTGGGGCGGTGGCCCTGGGGACGGACCTCTACGCCGCCGTCATTGAGCTGTTTATCAGCTGCACCATTCTGGGCGTCAAGCTGTGTATGCCGATTCTGGCGGCCGAGATGATGGGGCAGGTCGGAATGGGGATTTTAATGAAAGTTATCCCCCAGATCAATGTGTTTGTCATCAATATTGACCTGAAGGTTCTCATCGGAATGGGACTGCTCCTGCTTCTGCTCAGCCCCTTCAGCGAGTTCCTGCTGGATGTGGAGACCGAGATGCTCCTGAGCCTCCAGCGTGTGCTTCCCCTGATGTCGGGCCAGACATGACCCCGGAGGGAAACGGCTGACAAAGGGGGGATGAATCCATGGCCGGCGACTCCAAGACCGAAAAGGCGACACCAAAAAAGCGACGGGACGAACGAAAAAAAGGTAATGTCCTGATGAGTAAAGACGCCGTGGCCGTGGCCACCCTCATCGGCAGTCTGTTTATGGCACAGATGATGAGCGGTGTGGTGCTGGAACAGGTGAGCAGCGTTTTGCGTACCTGTTTCCTCTACATTGGCAGCGGAGAGATGGGGATGCTCTCGGGCATTCTGGGCGACCTGTTTAAGGTTGTCGTGCTGGCCTTTGTGACGATGGCCGCCCCGTTTTTGGCGGTGACCGCTCTGCTGGCGATAGGGGTAACCTTTTTCCAGACGAAAATGCTGGTGGCGGGCGAGTCCATCCGCCCCAAGTTCAGCCGCATCAGCCC
>CAOOJO010000600.1 GCA_948496895.1 uncultured Acetatifactor sp.
AGCTGTTCCTTGACACAGAGCAGGATTGGAAGCCGATACTGAAATAACTGCCGTTTTCATGCCCCGATAGGGAAATCTTAAGAAAATCCACATACAAAACGAAGAAATCATGCCCAAATCTTTCGTATAATGCCTACAGAACTGCATCATTTCCAAATTCTGATTGGTACGCCCGTCGAGGGCGGGCAGAGGGGGATAAAAATGGGCATCAATATTTTGGTAGTGGACGATGAAAAGGAGCTGGCCGACATCCTGGAGCTGTACCTCACAGGCGATGGCTACACCGTCCACAAATTCTACACAGGCGCGGAGGCCCTGGACTGCATCGCACATACAGCCCTGGACCTGGCAATCCTGGACATCATGCTCCCGGATATGGACGGCTTCCAGATCTGCCGGAAAATCAGGGAGAAATACTATTACCCCGTCATCATGCTCACGGCAAAAGCAGACGATGGAGATAAAATCATGGGGCTTACCATTGGAGCGGACGATTACATCACAAAGCCCTTCAACCCCCTGGAGGTGGTGGCCAGAGTGAAGACACAGCTGCGGCGATACCTGCGATACAGCAATCCCGCCGCCGCCCAGTCCCATGAATATGACATCCGGGGCCTTGTCATCAACAGGGACAACCACAGATGCCACCTGTTCGGAAAGGAGCTGCAGCTGACTCCTATTGAATTCTCCATTCTGTGGTATCTCTGCGAGCGGCAGGGAATCGTCGTCCCCTCCGAGGAGCTTTTCGAAGCGGTGTGGGGCGAGAAATACCTGACGAACAATAATACCGTCATGGCCCACATCGGGCGGCTGCGGGAGAAGCTGGGGGAGCCTGCCAGGAGCCCCAGGTTCATCAAGACGGTATGGGGAGTGGGGTATACCATTGAAAAATAGAGCAGACAGGGACTTCCGACAGTTTCGCAGGAAAATCTTCCTGCGCACCATCGCCATGGTAGTCATCGCCGCCGTGGCGGTCTGGGCCGCATACACCCTCCTGCTGCGGGGGGATTTCGCGAACCTGATGGTGGCCCTTTTCCGATACGGCTTCCGGATGGATTCCGCCGCGGCCCTGGCCCTCTACGACCGGATCTTCCGCAGACATATGGACGCGTATATCCTGCTGTCCCTCCTGCTTGTATTCATGGCCCTGCTCTCTGTCTTCCTGCGGTGGCTCACGGGATATTTCGGGGAGATCGGCAGGGGGATGGACGCGCTGCTGGACGGCGTGCCGGGGGAAATCTCGCTGTCCCCGGAGCTCCTCCCCATCGAGCGGAAGATGAACATGGCCAAGCACACGCTGGAGAGACAGAAAAGCGATATGCTCCTGGCCGAACAGAAGAAGAACGACCTGGTCATGTACCTGGCCCATGATTTGAAGACACCGCTGGCTTCCTCCATGGGCTATCTGAACCTCCTGCGGGACGAGCCGCAGATTTCCCAGGAGCTGCGGGAAAAATACCTCTCCATCTCCCTGGCCAAAGCGAAGCGGCTGGAGAATCTGATCGACGAGTTCCTGGAGATCGCGAAATATAACCTGACCAACATCACGCTGCAATACAGCGAAATCAACCTGACCCGCCTGTTGGAGCAGCTGGTATATGAATTCCGGCCGGTTTTGGAGAAAAAGGGCCTGACCTGCCGCCTTACGGCCCCGGAGGATATGATGTTAAAGTGCGATGCCGACAAGCTGCAGAGGGTGTTCGACAATCTGTTGCGCAATGCCTGGGCCTACAGCTATGAGGGGACGCAGATTTCCATCGAAGTCCGGGAGAGCGGGGACTGCGTAGAGCTTCGGTTTTCCAATCACGGCGGGACG
>CAOOJO010000601.1 GCA_948496895.1 uncultured Acetatifactor sp.
TCTCCGCGTTGTTGATCTTGCCCACAGTGGCGATGGCATAGGTGCCGTGGTGGGAACGAACCATCAGCGGCTGGGGTTCGAAGTCCGAGATGCTGCCGATGCCGATGTTCCCCTCCATCTCATTGAAATCCTTGTCGAACTTTGTCCGAAAGGGAGCGTTCTCTATATTATGTATGGCCCTGTCGAATCCCTTTTCCTTTCCATAGACCACCATCCCGGCCCGTCTGGTTCCCAGATGGGAATGATAATCCGTCCCGAAGAACAGGTCAAAGACGCAATCCTCCTTAGCTGCAACACCAAAAAATCCACCCATTTTAAGCCTCCCAAAATTGTATTACGGTTATGTCATTTTCTTTTCGCCTTTATACATTCACTTCAGCCTTTACGCCCAGCAAATCCTTGTTCTCCGCCAGCACCGGACGAATCACTTCCTTTAAGAACGCCTCCACCTGCTCTTTGGAGCGCCCCACATATCTGGCGGGATCCATGGATGCCTGCAGCTCCTCCAGCGTCATGGGGAACGCGGGATCCGCCGCGATCAGCTCCAGCAGATTGTTCTCCTTCCCCTCCGCCTTCACGTTCCGGCCCGCCTCCATGGACAGTTCCCGGATGCGCTCATGGAGCTCCTGGCGGTTCCCGCCGAGCTTCACCGCGTCCATCATGATGTTTTCCGTGGCCATGAAGGGCAGCTCGCTCATGAGGTGCTTTTCGATGACCTTGGGATACACCACCAGACCGTCCACCACGTTCAGGCACAAATCCAGGATGCCGTCCACCGCAAGGAAGCCCTCCGGGATGGAAAGGCGCTTATTGGCGGAATCATCCAGCGTCCTCTCGAACCACTGGGTAGCGGATGTGATGGCCGGGTTCAGCGCGTCGATCATCACGTATCTGGACAGGGAGGCAATCCGCTCGCACCGCATGGGATTGCGCTTATAGGCCATGGCCGAGGAGCCGATCTGGCTCTTTTCAAAGGGCTCCTCCACCTCCTTTAAATGCTGGAGCAGACGGATGTCGTTGCTCATCTTGTGGGCCGAGGCCGCGATGCCCGCCAGCACATTGACCACCCTGGTGTCCACCTTCCTGGAATAGGTCTGGCCGGAAACCGGGAAGCACTCTTTAAATCCCATCTTCTCCGCAATCATAGGATCTATTTTGTCAATGGTCTCCTGGTCGCCGTCGAACAGCTCCAGGAAGGAAGCCTGGGTGCCGGTGGTGCCCTTGGAGCCAAGGAGCTTCATGTTCCCCAGCACATAGTCAAGATCCTCCAGGTCCAGGTAGAATTCCTGCATCCAGAGCGTGGCCCGCTTCCCCACGGTGGTGGGCTGGGCCGGCTGGAAGTGGGTGAAGGCCAAAGTGGGCTGGGCCTTGTACTTCTCCGCGAACTCCGCAAGCTCCGCTATGACACCTACCAGCTTTTTCTTCAGGAGCCTTAAGCCCTCCCGCATGACGATGATGTCCGTATTGTCCCCCACATAGCAGGAGGTGGCCCCCAGGTGGATGATGCCTGCAGCCTTAGGGCACTGCTGTCCGTAGGCGTACACATGACTCATGACATCATGGCGCACCTCCCGCTCCCTGGCTTTTGCCACATCGTAATTGATATCGTCCACATGGGACTTCATCTCGTCGATCTGCTCCTGGGTGATGACAGGCTTCCCGTCCTGGCTCAGGCCTAACTCCTTCTCCGTCTCCGCCAGTGCGATCCACAGCCGCCGCCAGGTGCTGAATTTCATGTCCGGTGAAAAAATGTACTGCATCTCCTTACTGGCGTATCGCTCCGACAGAGGGCTTACATATTTG
>CAOOJO010000602.1 GCA_948496895.1 uncultured Acetatifactor sp.
TGGCAGGGACAGGGATAAAGGTTGAAATGACGATTGCCGAAAGCGAAGGAGGTATCTATGAGGGACTGGATCGTAATCAATGGAAGGAAGCTTATCTGGGAGGATTTCGTAGGTATTCTGGACTATTACAGGTACAAAAGGATTATCCGGGGAAAGGGCCGCGATGTCAGGAACCAGTACAACTATATGATATATGTGCTTCAGGAGCTGGCCTATGACTACCATGAGGGCAGCGACTATGTGCTGGATCATCTGGAGGATTTCATCACCAGGCATTATATGAAGATGCCTGTGGAGAGAAGGCTGCCCCAGGCCCTGGAGGAGCTGTTCAACCAGATGCAGCAGCGGCTGCGCATCGATCTGTCCGAAATGCTGGACGAGTGCCTGAAGAATTCCATAAAGACCTACCAGCACATGCAGGATACGGAGAGGGCGGAAAGCGAGAGGGCGGCGCTGATAAGGTCGCTGCCGATAAGGCATGGTGACATCTCCAGCAAAGACCTGTCGCGGAAAGCCGCCTATCTGATGAATTTGCAGAAGGCCAAGGCGGAGTGCCCGGACTATGAGATGAGGCAGCAGGAAATCCAGGCTACAGGCATGTGGTGCGAGCTTCTGGCGCTGAGCCTGTCCACGGATACGATTACATATGGGCTGATGCGGCGGGCTGTGGAGGGAGATATCCTGTCAGAGATAGAGATAGGGGGGCTGCTGGACAAAAAATGCCATATCGGGAAGGACTATGAACACTACTGCGGGGAGTATTCGGAAGGCCCGCTGGACAAGCCCACGGATATCCCCATAAAGGATTTCCTGGAAGCATGCGAAGGGAGATTCCGGGAAATCCTGGGCATCAGGGAGGACGGCTTTGCAGGACAGGGCAATCAGGGCAGAAAAAGCGCAAATGAGGCTTGACAAATAGCCGGAGCGGGCGCATAATGATAAAAGTTAAAGGCAAAGACGCCTTCCTGAAAGAGGAGAGGTGTCTTTGTCTTTTGTTTCTGTTCACGGAAGGCCTGTAGGACATGCTTTCCAGTCTTTTGAGCGGTGGCTGTCTTCCCGCGAAGAAATGAGGAGCTGTATGACGAAATACATATTTATTACCGGTGGCGTGGTGTCCGGGCTGGGCAAGGGGATTACCGCCGCGTCTCTGGGGCGGCTGCTGAAGGCCAGAGGGCTGAAGGTGGCGGCACAGAAGCTGGATCCTTACATCAATGTAGATCCCGGCACCATGAGCCCCTATCAGCACGGGGAGGTATACGTGACGGAGGATGGGACGGAGACCGACCTGGATCTGGGGCATTATGAGCGGTTCATCGATGAAGATCTGAACAAGTATTCCAACCTGACTACAGGCAAGGTATACTGGAATGTCCTGAACAAGGAACGGCGGGGGGAGTACCTGGGCTCCACGGTACAGGTCATCCCCCACATCACCAACGAAATCAAGGAATTCGTCTACCGGGTGGGGAAGAAGACGGACGCGGATATAGTCATCACGGAGATTGGCGGCACCATCGGCGATATAGAATCCCAGCCCTTCCTGGAGGCAGTCCGCCAGATTTCCCTGGAGGTGGGCAGGGAGAACAGCCTCTTCATCCATGTGACGCTGGTGCCTTTCCTGCGGGGATCGGACGAACATAAGTCGAAGCCCACGCAGCATTCCGTGAAGGAGCTGCAGGGGATGGGAATCAATCCGAACATCATCGTCCTGCGCTGCGATGAGCCCCTAGAGGAGGCCATCTTCAAGAAGATATCCCTGTTCTGCAATGTGAAGCCGGACTGTGTGATAGAGAACCTCACCCT
>CAOOJO010000603.1 GCA_948496895.1 uncultured Acetatifactor sp.
GCCACCTCCGGGTTCTCCATGGTCTCATAGTCCATGGAGAAGGTCTTCTCCCGCAGCCAGACGAAGATGGCCAGGCCCGCTATGTTGCGCAGGCCCCGGATTGCCGCGTCCGTCAGGCTCACCAGCACCGTGCCGAGGAGATTGGCCCCCAGCAGCAGCGCCGTCAGGGCCGCCGCCTGTCTGAATTCCCCCAGGCGCAGCGCGTCCACCAGCCCGGCGGTGAGGAAGAGGCTTATGTAAGTCTGGGCTAACTGGAAGACGATCTGCAGCAGATACACGGGAATGATTCTGGCATCCGTCTCATGGATTTTCTTCAGCAGCCGAAAACCCACCCTGTGGGTCGCCATGAATTCACGCATCGGCCTCTCCCTCCTTCCCTTTCTGATAATACTGTGCCTGGAGGGTGAACAGCGCCGCGTAGGCTCCCTGTCTGTCCATCAGCTCCTGATGGCTCCCCTCCTCCGCTATGCGCCCCTCCTCCAGGTACAGGATCCTGTCGCAGAACCGGGTGGAGCTCAGTCTATGGGAGATGAAGATGCCTGTCCTGCCGCTTATCATCTCATCGTACCGCTCGTACATCCCGCTCTCCGCGATCGGATCCAGGGCTGACGTGGGCTCGTCCAGGATCACGATGGGAGAGCCTTTGTAAAGCGCCCTGGCCAGCATCAGCTTCTGCATCTGCCCGCCGGAGAGGGCCACCCCTTCCGGATCCAGGTTCTTGTTCATGGCAGTGTGCCATCCCCTGGGCAGCTTCCTGACCCTTTCCGCCAGCCCTGCCTTTTCCAGGCTCTCCTCCAGCCGCGCCCTGTCCTCCTGCCCCTCGGGGACGCAGGACACGTTCTCCACCAGCGGGAAGGAGAAGGCGAACACGTCCTGGAAGACCACCGCGTATTCCCGGAAGATTTCCTCCCTGGAAAGGCTGGCCATGTCCTGGCCGTCCAGGTAGATTTTGCCCGAGGTGGGGCGGTAGAGGCCGCAGAGGAGCTTGGTCAGGGTGGTCTTCCCGGCCCCGTTGAGCCCCACCAGGGCCAGCCTCTCCCCGGCGGGGATGGTCAGATTCAGGTCGTGGATGGTGTCCTTCTGGGCCCCTTCGTAGCGGAAGCACACGTTCTCCAGGCGGATTTCATGGGGCATCCCAGGATGCCGTACCTGTTCCGTCCCGTCCTCCTCCCCTGTGCCCAGATCCATGAACTCCCGGTATCTGTCCATGTGCGCCTTGGACTGGACGATCTGCTGCAGGCCCAGGAACAGCCCTCTCATCCAGGTGCCGAACCCCGCCACTATGCCTACGTACAGCAGGAACGCCGGAAGGGTCACGCTCCCCCGGACCATCTGCAGGATCAGGTATCCATAGACGATTCCGTTCACTGCCAGCGTGCAGAGGCCTTCCAGGATATTGGCCGCCAGAGGGCCCCTCGCCGTCTTGTACTCCAGGGAGACGATTCTGTCCACCACCTCATGGAAGGCCCGCAGCAGCCATCTGTCCATCCGGTACAGGCGTATGTCCTTCCCGTTCTCGATGGCGATGGACTCCCTGCGCAGGTAGAAGAAGTGCTGGCGGTTCCTGGCATTCTCCTTTATCCTGGCATAGGTCTTCTTCCGCAGGGCCTTCTGCCAGGTCTCGCTGAGCAGCACCTGGCCCAGCAGGAGGAGCAGCAGAAACAGGCTGGCCCGCCCTACGATGATGCCGTAGATGGCCAGGCCCGCCACATTGGTGATGGCAGTCCAGAACTGCTCCACATAGACTCCGATGCCCTCGCCCTCCCCGGAGAACAGGTTCTCCCTGGCCTGGGCCATCTTC
>CAOOJO010000604.1 GCA_948496895.1 uncultured Acetatifactor sp.
GGTGGCCTGGTACATGGCCCTGGCTATCCTGCCGCAGAGGACATTGAAGTATTCCTTGCTGAACTCCTCCATGTCCGCCGGATCCAGCAGCTCCTCATGAAAAGAATTGCGGGCCATGCGGTAGAGCAGGCTGGTATCCGCACAGAGGGTAAGGCTGGTCTGGAACCCCTTGTCAAAGGTAATCTGAACCGTGCACAGATCCTCCCCCGGCGACTTGTCCTCCTGGTGCAGGCACACGCCTGCCGTCCGCTCCGTCACGTCCTGGACCGCCTGGTTCAATATCCGTTCAAGTTCCTCCTGTGTCAATGCCCTGTTCATGGTTTGGTCCTTTCTTATCTTATCGCTTCTCTTATGCCAGCTCCCCAGGATTCAGGGCCCGCTGGATACGGTTCCGCAGATCATCGTCATGAAAGGGCTTCAGGATATAGTCACAGATTCCCAGCTTGGCGCTCTCCAGGACGGATTGGGAATCCTCCACTCCCGTAAGCATGATCACCGGGATGTCGCTGCGGTCTTCCATGGCGCGTATCTCCCTCAGCGTCTGGATGCCGTCCTTAATGGGCATCCGAATGTCCAGCAGAATCAGGTCGGGCTTCTCCTGCTCCAGATATTTCAAAGCACGTATCCCGGAATTTACGGTGGTCACCTCATAATCGTTCCGCAGGGCATCCCAAATCCTCGATAAGATAATTGCTGCGTCATCCACTGCCAGGATACACTTTTTGCCGTATCCGCCTCTTGTTTGGGTCATTTGCGCTCTTCCTCCTTTTCAAATATGGCCAGAAGCTGCCGCAACAGCTCTTCGGCATTGTCATCTTCATACAGCTTAAGCTGGGTCTGTATCTGCTCCAGGCGTTCCCGCATCTCTTCAGACAGCTCGTGGCGCAGGATCTCTTCCACCCCTTCGGCACATTCCCTGGACCGGAAATGCTCCAGCTGATCCAGCGCCGTGCCTAGCTGTTCCTTAAGCTCCTGCGCGGTCAGGGGAGGAAGCTTTGCGCCGTCCTCATCCCCCTCCTGTCTTCTCTGCTCCAGGAAAGACTGGATATTCTGCAGAAGCGCTTCGTATACTTTCAGCAGCGCGGGGAACTCCCGGGCGATAAAGTCGCTGTCCCCTTTCGCAGCGGCATTCTCCTGCGCCCTGGCCATGGCGGAGAGCTCCATGGCTCCGATATTGGCAGAGGCGCTCTTAAGGCCATGCACCTCAATCTGGTAGCGCTGGACATCGGAGTCCGCAAGCTGGCGCAGCAGCTCGGTCTTGCGCTTTCCGTCCATGCAGTAAAGCTCCAGCAGGTCCAGGAACTCCTCCTCGTCACCAGAGAAGAACTGCATGGCGGCCTTCATGTCCACTCCCTCGATGCGGATGGACTCCGGGTTCCACTGATCCTCCGCCCCGCTGCCCTCCGTCTCTGTCTGCCTGTACTTCTCCGGCACCCAGCGCAGCAACAGCTGGTTCAGCTCCTTCCTGTCCAGGGGCTTGGCGATGAAATCCTGGAAGCCGCTGCTCAAAAACTGTTCCCGCATGCCCTCCATGGCGTTGGCGGTCAGTGCGATCACCGCGGGGGCAGTGCCGTTCTCCCCGCAGTCCCTGCGGATGATCTCCGTGGCCTCTATGCCGTCCATCATGGGCATCATATGATCCATGAAGATGATGTCGTACCGGTTGTCCCGCACCAGCTCGATGGCCTCCGGCCCGCTCTCCGCCTCCGTCAGGTCGAATTCGTAGCTTTTCAGGAATCCTCTGGCCACCTTGCGGTTGATCACATTGTCGTCCACGATGAGCACCTTGATGCC
>CAOOJO010000605.1 GCA_948496895.1 uncultured Acetatifactor sp.
GGAGCAGAGCCTGAAGGACGCGGACCTGTGGGACAGAGTGCAGGAGCTTGCAAAGCGGGAAGACACCTACCTGAACAAGGACCTGGACGCTACGGGCGTGACATTGTCCGGCGGGGAGCTCCAGCGGCTGATGCTGGCAAGGGCCCTCTACAAGGCCGCGCCCGTGGTCATCCTGGACGAGCCCACCGCGGCCCTGGATCCCATTGCGGAGAGCCATATGTACGAAAAATATCATGAGATGACAAAAGACAGGACAAGCATCTTCATCTCCCACCGGCTCAGCTCCACCAGGTTCTGCCACCGCATCCTGTACATGGAAAAAGGAGCAGTCGTGGAGGAGGGCAGCCACGGCCGGCTGATGGAGAGGAATGGGGCCTATGCCGCCATGTTCCACGCCCAGGCACAGTATTACGAAAAGGAACAGAACAGCGGGGAGAGCCTGCTCTGAAATCCTGCACAAAATAAACGGAAAGAGAGGAATTCCCATGGAAAGGCATTCCAACCACAGAACACTCCAAAAGCTCACGAAATCCCTGGAATACCACAAAACAGGGCTGGAGCTGCTAAAGCTCGTCCACAAGGTAGACCAGGCAGCCATCCCCCTGCGGATCATCAACAGCGTGCTGAAGGTATCCGGCGCATACCTGAGCCTGTACCTGACGGCAGGACTGATCGACGCTTTGCTTTCAGGGCACTTCCGGCAGGGCCTGTACCATGCCTGCGCCATAGTGGCTTCCGGCCTGCTCTTCGGCCTATCTGCCGGGCTGCTGGAAAAGGCATACGCAAAATCCGCCCAGCGCTGCACCCTGAACTTTGCCGTCATGATGCGGGAGAAGACTGCGGCCCTGGATTACGAGACGATGGAGCAGCCCCAGGTGTCGGACAAGATATACCACTCCGAGCGCACCGCCCAGATCTACGGCGGCCTGGGCGCCGTGGCGGACAATTACCAGGGGATGCTGTCGGCGCTGCTGGAAATCGTGGGGGCAGTGGCCATGATCGCCGCCCTGTGCCTCAGCCGCCCCACGGCCCGGGGATCCGTGCTCTCCCTTGCGGCCCAACCGGCAGTGTCCGCACTGCTGCTGCTCATCTTCCTATGCCTCACCGTCATGATCAGGGCAAAGCAGAGCTCCGGCATAGTGAAGAATTCGGAGAGCACCATCCAGGAATACACCGGAACGCAGATGCAGCTGAACTACCTGCTGTCCAGAGTGATGATGAACCTCCAGGCGGCAAAGGTGATTTGCCTCTACGACATGAAGGAAATGCTGGTGGACAACATCCGGAAATGCAATGAGAGGAGCGAGCGCCTGTTCGGCAGGATGTGGGATACGGAAATCAAAGGCGGGCTGCGGGTGAACCTGGTCAACGGCTTCTTCACCCTGTTCAGCTACCTCTTCGTGGCCGTCAAGGCCCTGGCGGGAGCCATCACCATAGGAGCCTTTACCCAGTACGCGGGAGCCATGGTAAAGCTGTCCGGGGGCCTGCAGGGCGTCACATGGCACAGCACAGTGATCAAGATAACCAGCGTCTACATGGAGGATTTCCTGAACCTGATGAGGATGGAGAGCGCCCACGCAAAGGGCACCATTCCCGTGGAGAAGCGCCTGGACGGAGAGTACGAGATAGAATTCAGGGACGTGAGCTTCCATTATCCCGGCAGCCAGGAGATGATTTTGAAGCATGTGAACTGTAAGCTCACCATGAAGAACAAGCTGGCGCTGGTGGGCAGGAACGGCGCGGGCAAGACCACTTTCGTGAAGCTCCTGTGCAGACTGTACGAGCCTA
>CAOOJO010000606.1 GCA_948496895.1 uncultured Acetatifactor sp.
TGGCCTCCCTGGGGAGGCTTGTGGCGGGGGCGGCCCTGGGAGCAGTCTGCGCGCTGCTTCCCTTTATGTGGGGTGGACGCGCTGCCTGCAAGCTGGCGGTGGGAGCGGCCCTGGGCGCTGGGAGCATGCTCTGCATCACCTTCCGTGTGAGGAGCCTGAGAATGTTTCTGAAGCTCCTGGAGAGGCTGACAATCTACTCCTTCGGTATGGGCGGGGGGATGCTGTTCCTGATAAGGCTTCTTCCAAAGCTGCGGAAAGCCTTTACCAGCGTCCCGGGAATCCTGGGGATGGGAGCGCTCTTCTTCCTGCTGTTCGGGTGCCTGAGAAGCGCCCCCTATGCGGAGGGGCATAGCCTTTGCAGGGCCGTCCTGGGCAGGAATGGCAGGGAGCTTGCGGTGAGGGCCCTGATTGATTCAGGCAACAGCCTGTTCGAGCCGATCAGCGGGAAGCCGGTCTGCGTGGTGGGGAGGGAGGTGCTCGATGGATTGTGGGAGGGAGCCCGGGAGGGCTTCCGCGCCGTTCCCTATCACAGCATCGGGAGGAGGCGGGGCATCCTGCCGGCTTACCTGTTGCCCGAGCTTCGGCTGGAAGCAGGGGGAATGGAATTTCTTTTTACAGATGTGTATGTGGCTGTCAGCGATGAGGAAATCTCAGGAGCGGACAGTGCGGGCGCAGAGTCCGTGAATATGATAATCAATCCCAGGCTCTTCACGGAGAGGAAAAAGGGAGGCCGCGGAAGACGGCAGAATGAGAGGCGCTATGATACTGAAAGTCATGATACCGGGAAAGATGCAATTCAAGATAATCCGCAGGGATAAGCTGTTCATGCGGGGGGAGGGGGATATCCATTACATAGGCGGTGCCGAGGTGCTGCCGCCTCCCCTGGAGCTGGAGAAGGAGAGCCAGGTCATCGGCGACCTGGGCACGGAGTGCGACGATGAGGCCAAGGCCATCCTGATCGAGCACAATCTGCGGCTGGTGGTATACATAGCCAAGAAATTCGACAATACCGGCGTAGGGGTGGAGGATCTGATCTCCATAGGAACCATCGGCCTGATTAAGTCCATCAACACCTTCAAGCCGGACAAGAACATCAAGCTGGCCACCTACGCCTCCAGGTGCATCGAGAACGAGATACTGATGTACCTGCGCAGGAACAACAAGACCAAGCTGGAGGTGTCCATCGACGAGCCGCTGAACGTGGACTGGGACGGAAACGAGCTGCTGCTGTCGGACATCCTGGGGACGGACGAGGACGTGATCTACCGGGACATCGAGAACGAGGTGGAGCGCAAGCTCCTCATGGGGGCCATCAGCAAGCTGTCGGAGCGGGAGAAGCGGATCATCAAGCTGCGTTTCGGCCTGGGCACCAGGGACGGCCAGGAGATGACCCAGAAGGAGGTGGCCTCTCTGCTGGGAATCTCCCAATCCTACATATCCAGGCTGGAGAAGAAGATCATGCGCCAGCTGAAAAAAGAGATGAGCACGCATATTTAGACTATGCAAATGGAAGAAAATAGGGTAGAATAAATACAGGCGAAGGTGAGTCCGGGAATCGGACCCGCGCCGTAAAAGAAGCACGGAATCGGGTATAAAAACGTTGATACGACGAGAAGATATATTATCGATAGAATATTTGAAGAAGACGGAGTTCACGGGCTGCCACCAGGGCATGCGCTACCGTCTGGAGGGCGCGGCCGGCGCGGAGGGGGAGAAGCTCCTGCGCTGCACGGTATGGCCGGAGCCCTTCGCCTTTTTTAAGACACCTGAAGAGAAGA
>CAOOJO010000607.1 GCA_948496895.1 uncultured Acetatifactor sp.
GGCACTGCGCAATCAATGTGGCGATTGCCGCCCCCTGTACGCCCCAGCCAAAGCCCATGACGAACAGGAAGTCCAGCCCGATGTTGGTCAGGGAGGCGATCACCATGGCAATCAATGGCTTTCTGCCATTGCCCAGGGCCCGCAGCACAGCCGCCGCCAGATTGTATACCATGACCACAGGCAGGCCTGCGAAGAGGATGCGCAGGTATGCCATGGAGATGGGACGGATTTCCAGGGGCGTCCGAAGCAGGGACACCACCGCCCCCACCGCCATCTCACTGACAAGCGTCAGCGATACCGCGCACAGGGCGGCCAGCACGATGGAATTGGTGATGACCTGCCGCAGCCTCCCGTACTCTCCAGCACCGAATTTCTGGGCCATGAGAATGGAGAAGCCCTGGGCAAAGCCCTGGATGATTCCAAGGGTCAGCCAGTTCAGCCAGTCCACCGCCCCCAGCGCCGCCAGCGCGTCCACCCCCAGGACTTTTCCCACTACGGCTGTGTCCACCATGGTGTACATCTGCTGGAAGATGTTCCCTGCCATCAGGGGAAGGGAAAACAGGAGCAGATGCTTCCAGGGCGCTCCTTCCGTCAATGTATTTACGTCTGTTCTTTTTTGAAATCCTGTCTGTCCCATGGTCTCCCAGGCTCCTCTCCCGTTCTTAAGTCAATCTCTTTTCCCTCATCCCAGCATCACGTCCAGCAGCATCATCACCGCGAAGCCCAGGATGATGCCCATGGTGGCGGAATAGGGGGACTTCTCCTGGTTTCGCTGGCATTCCGGTATCAGCTCATGGACTGCCACCAGCACCATGGCACCTGCCGCAAAGGAAAGAGCAAAGGGCAGGATAGTCTCCATATGGACTACCAGCAGCGCGCCGATCACCCCCGCCACAGGCTCCACCATACCGGATGCCTGGCCCAACAGGAATCCCTTCCGTCTGGAATACCCCTCCCGCCGCAGGGGAATGGACACCGCCGCGCCCTCCGGAAAGTTCTGCAGCCCTATCCCCACAGCTACTGTCACCGCACCCATCAGCTCCTCCATGGAAGCGTTCCCGCCCCGCAGGGTTCCAAAGGCCACGCCCACGGCCAGCCCCTCCGGTATGTTGTGAAGCGTGATGGACAGCACCAGCATGATAATCCGGTTCAGCCGGTCCCCCGGCTCCCCCTGGGCGCTGTCCGCCCGTCTCCTGGCCCAGGAAACGATTCTGTCAGACCCCCACATGAACCCGGCGCCGCAGAGGAACCCTCCTGTGGCCACCAGGAAAGCCGGCATACCGCCCATGGCTTCGGCCCGCTCGATGGCGGGCTGCAGCAGCGACCAGAAGCTGGCCGCCACCATGACTCCGGCGGAAAAGCCCAGCATCAGGTTCAGCATCTTCCCCTCCGGCGTCCTGAAAAAAACAACGGTCGCAGCGCCCAAAGCCGTCACTGACCAGGTTCCGAGCGTTGCAACCAATGCCATTACAATCACGTTATCCATCTCGCACCCCCTCGTATACAGCATATGACGCTGTGAAGGGAGTGTGCCTGTTTACACATAAAGCATAGCATAGTGTGAGACATAGAAGTTCTTGGCCTACGTATTTTGTAGGCTTAGAACTTCTTCTCATGCTTGCCAGGGCAGGTCGGACACCTCTATCTTCTTGTCCCGAAGCATCAGCTCCCGCACTGCCTGATCCGCGCTCGTCCCCTGGAAGAGCACCGCGTTCACCTGCTCGATGATGGGGAGCTGTACCTGGTATTTCTGCGCCAGCGCCATGGCGGCCT
>CAOOJO010000608.1 GCA_948496895.1 uncultured Acetatifactor sp.
AGGCGGCCAGGGAGGCCGGGGTGGAGGTGCTCAGGGACTCCCTGGGCGTCTACATAGAGGAGAAGATGGAATATGTGGCCCGCTTTTACATCATTGAGGAGCAGAAAGGCTGCATAGCCATCCTCAACGGAGAGGCGGCGGACGCGAAGGAATTCGGCGACAGGATTCGCCGGGACAATGCCGCGGTCCTGGAGGAGATGGAGGTACAGGAGGAAATCTGCTGCCAGGCCTATGCCAGCGATGGGCTGGAGGGGCTGGCACATCTGCACGAAGGCTATGAGGAGCTGCGACAGAGGCAGAAGGAGAGCGAGATCCAGGAGGTGGAGCAGGAGCAGTCAGGCTCCGAGAACTGCCTGCGCATCGACAGGATCATCGAAGCCGTGCGGGGAGAGCTTTCCGACCCCAATCTGTCCGTGGCGGGGCTTGCCGACCGCTTTGCCGTATCCCCCTCCCATCTGTCCCGGTTCTTCAAGCAGCAGATGGGCGTGGGTCTTCTGGACTATATCCACCGCTGCCGGATTGGCGAGGCCAAGACTCTGATGAAGGACAATCCCACCATCCGCGTGAAGGAGGTGGCGGACAGGACAGGCTTCTACAATGTGTCGGCCTTCATCCGCGTCTTCAAGAAAATAGAGGACATGACGCCGGGTCAATACAGAGAGAAGCTCTGATAATACAGCGGCTTCACTATCATATTGCACAAAATGAACATTTCACATCAGAAAATGAACATATCAGGAAAAAACAGCACAAACAAGGGATTTAGAATGTTGAAAAAGTGATATTTTTACACAAATAATCGTTATATACAAATGCATCCTTCGTCAACTATAATGACGTTGTGTACAAAGTACATGGTGCGCGAGGTCAATAGCGTAGCACAAGAAAAGGAGGATGTAAGATGAAGAGCAAAAAAGTTATTTCATTACTGCTGATGACGGCAATGACCGCCGGTCTTCTGGCAGGCTGTGGCGGCTCAGGCGATTCCGGAAGCTCCGGCGCGGCTGAGAGCAAGGAAGAGTCTTCCCAGGCCCCTGCGGAGGAATCTTCCGAGGAAACGCCGGAGGAGTCTTCTGAGGAAGCGGAGAGCGGCGACGAGGGCGGCAGCGCCGAGGGAGAGGCGAAGTACCCCAGAGATGAGAACGGCTATCCCGACTTAGGCGGCGAGACCATCAGCATCTGGTTCGCCATGACCAACGAGAACGCCGGCGCGGTATCCACCGACATGGGCGACTATGAGGCAATCAAGCAGATGGAGGAGAAATTCAATGTGAACTTCGAGTTCATCCACCCGCCTGTAGGGCAGGAGAGCGAGAACTTCAATATCATGATGTCCGACGAGAAGCTGCCTGACATGATCTTCTGCCGCGGCATCGACAGGTTCTATCCCGGCGGCGTGGAGATGGCCTACGCGGACGGTGTCCTGTATGACTACACGAACGACATCAACGCGGTGGACACCCCCAACTTCTATAATATGATAAGCAGCGACCCCTTCCTGATGAAGGCAGTGACCGATGACGAGGGCAGAATCATCCGCCTGGGCGCCAAAATCTGCGGCAGCGAGGAAGCCGATCTGAACTTCATCGGACCCATCATCAGAAGCGATTACCTGGCGGCCGCCAATATGGAGGTTCCCCAGACCATCGATGACTGGACCGCCATGCTGCAGGCCATGAAGGACAATGGGGTGGAGTATCCCCTTGCTCTGGACAGATAAGTCTTGTCCACAAAAACTGCAAAGTGCAGCAGCTTCCCTGACTGTGG
>CAOOJO010000609.1 GCA_948496895.1 uncultured Acetatifactor sp.
CCCTCCTTCTCCTGAAATGTGTCCAGAAAGGCCTTCAGCCTCTGCATGGCAGGTTCCAGCTGTGTATCGATTTCGATTTTCAGCACATAGGCAAAAGCGTGCAGCATCACTGCACGCTGTGCGTAGTCGAACCGGGCATACCCTGTCAGGATGACAGTCTTCATTTCCGGCCGGATTTCCAGACATTTTTCCAGCAAGTCCAGACCGTCCAGTCCCGGCATCCTGATATCGGTCAGTAGCACCTCCGGCTGCTTTGTCCTTACCAGGCGCAGGCATTCCTCACCATCCTTCGCCAGGCCGCACACCTCGTATCCCATCCTCTCCCAGTCGAATCCCAGATGGAGTCCTCTTCGTATCGTATCGTCATCCTCCGCGATAATCAGCCTATACATCCTCAGCCCCCCTGTACGGCAGCCTGACTTCTACCGTAAACCATCCATCCTCATCGATATCCACCCGCACATCACAGTCGGCATCATAACGCAGCCGCAGCCGCTCCATGATATTCCAAAGTCCGATATGATTGGCGGGCATATCGCTGTGAATCCGGCTGTTCAGCGCATCCAGCCTCTCTCTTTCGATTTCCTGCCCATCGTTTCTGACCAGGAACCGCAGTTCCCCCGCTCCCTCTGTGATGGAAATGTGGATCTGCAGCGGCTCTCCTGTATACCCATGCGAAATCGCGTTCTCGATGACAGGCTGCAGGATGAACTTCGGGACAATGGCCTGCTCCAGGGCCAGCTCAAAAGGAAGCCATACTGCCAGAATCCTGTCGCCATAATGAATTCTCTGAAGCTCCATATAGGATTTTGTCAGGGCGATTTCCTGTGCCAGAGATACATCGGTGTCTACCATGGAAAGTTCATTGTGGAAAAACTGCCCTGCCGCCTGAAGGGTGTGCCGGAGGGAATCCAGCTCCTTCATCCTCAGCTGCAGCAGCATGGACGCGAACAGATTCCCAATCAGGTGGGCATCCAGTTGGGACTGTACCACCACGATTTCTGCTTTCCGCCTCCTTTTCTCCAGTACGATCCGCTCCTCCCTGGCCTTCAGCTTCTCCTGTTCCAGCCGCTTCATTTCCCCAAACACCCTCTCAAAGGTAAAAGCGATTACCGCGATCTCATTCTTTTCCCCGGCCCAGGCAGGGACGTCCCCATCTCTGGAAGCACACGCCTTCATATAATCCGTAAGGGCGCGGGAGGACTCCATGAATCTCCCGGAGAAATAGCTGACAGGCAAAAAGAAGAAAAAGAAGAAGAACATTGTGGCCAGAAGCATCACATAGGCCAGTATGGTATAAGGCGCGGAAAACATCTCTCCGGAAAAGGCAGTCATCAGATACCATTCTGTCCCCGGAATCTTTTTGCTGGTGAAAAACCATATCTTATCCAGGCGGGCAGTGTACCACTGCGCCCCGGGCACGGAACAGAGAATGCCGCCCTGCCCCATTCCCTCCGCCAGAGCCTTCATGGCACTGTTCCTTCCCCAGGCCAGCTGCCATCTGCTGCTGTCATATACATACCAGTTCTCCTGGCCTGGCAGCAGGCCATCGTGCAGCTCTCTTGCCATAGGGGCATCCGCGTACAGCTCCACAAAGCCCAGGCAGGAAAACCTCTGGTAGGCCGGGGTCGGATTGATAGCTCTGATTGGGAACAGGAGGATCAGCGTATCTTCATCCGCGTCATAGAAGTATTCTGCCGCCCTGTAGCTGTCCTCGTAGCCTTCCACCAGACCAGGATTCAGCCTGGGTTCAAAATCCATCGTAC
>CAOOJO010000610.1 GCA_948496895.1 uncultured Acetatifactor sp.
CCTCCCTCTGGGGACAGGTGGACTCGCTGCTGGCGCTGGCGGCGGTGGCTATGTGCGTCTGCCTGATCCGGGGACGGATGTATCCGGCATACATCGCCTTTGGGCTGGGGCTTTTAGTCAAGCCGCAGATGGTGTTTTTAGGGCCTGTGCTGCTGGTGGGCACCATAGACCGGATTCGGGCGAGCCGCCAGGCCGAATCCGCTTCCTTCCTGCCGGAGCTATTGCACTGCCTGTTCCAGTGCCTGTCCGTGGCCCTGGGGGGCATCATCCTCTGCATGCCCTTCGGATTGTCCAATGTGGTGGCACAGCTTACGGACACGCTGGGCTCCTACCCTTACGCGGCGGTGAATGCCTGCAACCTCTGGGGGCTTTTAGGGCTGAACTGGATCAGCCAGGATAACGTCTTTTTAGGGATTCCTTATCGTTTCTTCGGCATGGCAGCCATCGCGGCCGCCGTTGCGCTGACGGTGTTCCTGGGCCTGCGGGGCAAAAGCTCCAGGGCGAACTATCCCTTCCTGGCGGCTTTTACGGTGATCACCGTCTTCCTGTTCTCCGTGCGGATGCATGAGCGCTATCTGTATCCCGCTCTGGCGCTGCTGATGCTGGCCTATATCCACAGGCCCCTGGCCGAGACCTACGGATGCTTCCTGGGCTTTGGCATCCTGCATTTCTACAACACGGCACAGGTGCTGTTCTTCTATGACCCCGCCGCCTACGACAGGAAGTCAGTCTTCATCCTGCTGGTGTCCGCCGGGATGCTTCTGTGCGGAGCCCTGTTCTACCGTATCGCTGTCAGGCATTACAGCGGCATGGCAGAATCGGAAGGGGCTTCCGGCTCCTCCGCCGCGCGCTCAGATCCACGAGGCGCCGTCCCGCGGCGCTCCCGCAGGGCCCCCGCTTTCCGACTGGCGGATATCCTCTGCATGCTGTTCATCACGGCCCTCTATAGCTGCTTCGCCCTGTATGACCTGGGAGAGATGGAAGCTCCCGCCACCGCTTTCGACATGGAGCAGAATCAGTGCATAGAGCTGTACTTCGGCTCCACGGCCCCCGCCTCGCTCTCCTATTACATAGCGCCCTGGCACGGCAGGACTTTCCGGATAGAGGGAAAGGAGGAGGCGGACCAGAACTGGTTCTACCTGGGGGAATTGTCGCTGCACAATGTCTTCACCTGGCAGGCGGCTGCCCTGGAAACGTCGGCCCCCTGTCTCCGTCTCACCCTGACGGACAGCCAGGCCTCCCTGCTGGAGCTGGTGTTCACGGACCAGGCAGGGAACCGGCTGGTGCCCGAGAACGCGGCGGACTATCCCGCCCTGTTCGACGAAGCGGATTTATACCCGGATGCCTTCACCTTCCGCAACGGCATGTACTTCGATGAAATCTACCACGGCCGCACGGCCTATGAATTCCTGCACGGGCTTACTTCCTATGAGAATACCCATCCGCCCCTGGGGAAGATTTTCATCGCCGCCGGGGTGGCGCTCTTCGGCATGAATCCCTTCGGCTGGCGCATCGTGGGCACGCTCTTCGGCATCGCCATGGTGCCTGTGCTGTACCTGTTCGCCAGGCGCGTGGCGGGGGCTGCCCTGCCCGCGGCCGCGGCCTGCATGCTCTTCGCTTTTGACTTCATGCATTTCACCCAGACCCGGATTGCCACCATCGATACCTATGTGACCTTCTTTGTGCTATTGATGTATTTTTTCATGTATCAGTATTTTACTGTGAGCTTCTACGATACGCCCCTGAAAAGGACATGGCTGCCGCT
>CAOOJO010000611.1 GCA_948496895.1 uncultured Acetatifactor sp.
GTAAAGTCCCGTCCGCACAGGCAGGAGACGATTAGCAGGGCGCTCAGGAACTGGCTGCTCTCATCGATGTTTATATTGATGTAGTCCTTCTGGAAGCCATGGCTGCGCAAAGTAAAGGGAAAGCTAAAGTTTCCCTTGGGAAAGCGAGATTCCACAGCGTTCGCTTCATAAATGACCTCACACCCCAGCTCCTCCAGGGAATTCAGCAGCGGTGCCATAGGGCGTCTGCGCATCTGCTCCGAGGCATCCATATGGTAGACCCCATGGGAAAGCCCCAGGAAAGCCGTCAGAAAGCGCGCCGCGGTGCCGGCGCTGCCCACAAATTGGCTGGCTTCTGGGAGAGGCACCGCGCCTCCCCGGCCATGAATTCTGACTAAACGCTCGTCTTCATGAACCTCCGTCTCAAATCCCAGGTCCTGCACGCATTGCAGGAAATGCCTGGAATCATCGGAAAAAAGCGCCCCCCGCAGCGTGGAAGACCCCTCCGCCAGCGTGGCCAGCAGCAGTGCCCGGTTGGTGATGCTCTTGGATCCCGGAACCTGCACAGCCAGCGGCCTGTCGAAAGAAAAGGGTTTTCTATAAATCCTATCGTACAAATAAGGAACTGCATATGTGCTTTCGTACATCCCGGTTTTCTCCTTGTTTCAGGTGAACTCTGTCCGCCTGCGATGTCAGTGCCAGCTTGGAAAATCTTTGCACACTTAGCCCTGTAGCCCTCTGGCCTGCCTGTCCATGTCCTCAATGACAATGTCATGAATCTCTCCCAGGGAGGCGCAGTACTCCAGGACTTTCCAGGGCTCGTTGGTGTGGAAGTGGATTTTGATCAGCTCCTCGTCCCCTACCGCCAGCAGGCAGTCGCCCCTGAAGTTCTCCGTAAAATAATCCGTAATCCGCTCCTCGTCCAGATTCTCCCCCTCTATCAACAGCTGCGTGTCATATCGAAATTCCAGCATAGCTTTCCCTCCTGATGGTTTTGAGATTGCGCGCCTGATGGCGGCATCCCCATTATATAATAGAGCGAATCCATAAATCAAGGCCCTTTTTCTCCGATGGCGACTACCGGTTCATGGGCTTCCTGGAGAAGGCCTCCCTGTAGGCAGTGGCCGTGATGCCCTCATAGCGCTTGAAGAGACGCATGAAATATTTTTCATCCCCGATGCCTACATGGGCGCCGATTTCAGCCAGTGACAGCTTTGGGGTGGAGGTCAGCAGGTTCTTCGCCACCTGGATGCGCTGGCGGTTCAGGTACTCCGTGATGGTGCAGCCGCTGTAGCGCTTGAACACGGAGGTCAGGTAGGAGGGGTGGTAGCCGAATTTCTCCGCGATGCCCGCCACGGAAAGGGTTGTGTCGAAATTGAGCTGCAGCCATTCCATCAGGTCCGCGATGCCCAGGGGGATTTTTTCGCTCTGCTGCATCAGGTGATGCCGGAAGAAGCATTCGTTCGTCAGCTCTAACAGCAGCGTGCTCTGGGCATAGCTGCACTGCATGGCGGACAAGTCCCCTAGGCGCTTGGCAAGGTCCAGGAGCTGTACGAACAGCACATTGACCCGGCTGTTGGCGGACAGCGTCCCGGTCTCCGGAAGGATGTAGCGGGGCCGGCTTTCCTCCAGGAAAAGGGCAGAGGCCTGTTCCTCGTCGCATACCGCGCTGTCGTCGCTGTCGAACTGGAAATGGGTCCAGTGGAAGGAAAGCTCCCCCTGGGAGGCCCTGGTCCCGAAATGCCATTCCTCCGGAAAAAGCAGCACGAACTGTCCAGGGCC
>CAOOJO010000612.1 GCA_948496895.1 uncultured Acetatifactor sp.
ATCAGGTAGTCCGGGACGGCCGCCGGGAAGGGCCGTTCTCAGATGCGTCGGAGAAGTGAAAGGAGACGCATGGACGAAGACAGGAAGACAAAGCAGACGGAGGATGCCGCACAGAAGAGAAACGGCTCACAGAAGCGCGCGCTGCAGACAGCCGCGGAGCTTCCCTATGAAAGGTTCAAACGGTTCGGCCCGGAGAACCTGACGGAGACAGAGCTGCTCGCTATCATCCTCCGCACAGGCACCAAAGACAATCATGTGCTGCAGGTAGCGGAGGAGGTCATGAGCCTGGCCAGGTATCCCAAGGAGGGCCTTTTAGGGCTATACGATGTAACCCTGGACGAGCTTATGCGCATCCGGGGAATCGGCGAAGTGAAGGCGGTAAGGCTCAAATGCCTGACAGAGCTGTCCATGCGGATGAGCATGGCAAAGGCCAGGGAGGGACTGAACCTCACCAGCTCCGGCCAGGTGGCGGCCTATTTCATGGAGAAGCTCCGGCACCGGGAGACCGAGTGCGTGGTGGTGGCCTGCGTGGACGCCAAGGGACAGCTGATCTGTGAGAGGAAGCTGTCCGAGGGCAGTGTCAATATGTCGCTGATCTCCCCCAGGGAGATTTTCCTGGCAGCGCTGGAGAGCCGGGCCGTGAACATCGTGCTGGTGCACAACCATCCCAGCGGGGATCCCACGCCCAGCCTGTCCGACAGGGAGCTCACCCGAAATGTGTGGGAGACCGGGGAGCGGATGGGAATCCGGCTGCTGGATCATGTCATCATCGGCGACAACTGCTATGTCAGCTTTAAGGAGCACGCATGGTTTCAGGAGGGGACATCGCCACAGGAAAAGCAGCCGGTATGACTTCCCGTCTGGCCGGATGAAATTTTTACGATTGGAATGCTTTTTTCCATAAGAAAGGGGTTGTCGTTTTGGCAAACAACGCATTCGGTATCGATTTAGGTACCAACAACATCAAAATCTACAGCAGGGGCGAAGACAGTATCATGGTGGAAAAGAACATGATCGCCATAGAGAACAAGAAAGTCCTGTTTGCATATGGGAACTCTGCATTCGAGATGTATGAGAAGGCGCCGGGCAATATCCACATCTCATACCCGCTGACCAACGGCGTCATCGCCGATATCAAAAATATGGAGACGTTAGTTCGATATTTCGTCAGCGACCTTCAAAAGGGGAACTGCAGGCCGGCGGATTTCTATATCGCGGTGCCCACGGATGTCACCGATGTGGAGAAGAGGGCCTTCTACGACCTGATCAAATACGCCAATGTAAAGGCCAAGAAAATCATGGTGGTGGAGAAGGCCGTGGCGGACGGCCTGGGGCTGGACATCGATGTGAAGAATTCCCAGGGCGTGCTGGTGGTCAATGTGGGCTTCGAGACCACGGAGATTTCCATATTGTCTTTGGGCGGCATAGTGCTGAGCCGCCTGATCAAGACCGGGGGCCTGAAGTTCGATGAGGCTATCCGGACTGCCGTGAGGAAGGAGTTCAGCCTGGTCATCGGCGGCAGGACCTCCGAATCCGTGAAGATATCCTTAAAGGAGCTGGAGCAGGAGGGCAAAGGCGCCATTGTCTATGGCCGGGACATCGTGACGGGGCTTCCCATAGAGCGGGAGATTCCCACCAAGCTGGTGGTGGAGTGCCTGGAGGAGCATTTCGCCTCCATCATCGACAATGTGAAGGTCATCCTGGAGAGGACGCCGCCTGAGCTTGCGGCGGACATTTACCGCCACGGCATTTACCTGAC
>CAOOJO010000613.1 GCA_948496895.1 uncultured Acetatifactor sp.
CCGCGCCTTCCGCAGCACCCATGCCACGTACATGCACATCACAGGCGCCATCACATAGAGCGCCACCGTCTTCCGGCATTCCGTCCCGCCTTCCACGCTATGGGCCAGCCTCTCCGACGCCTGGTACAGAATCTGGTCTTTCACAAGCGCCCTGCGGTATCTCTGCATCTTTCTCTTCATTCCGATCTGTCCAATCTGCCCGGCCTGTCCCGGCCTGCTCCTGTGGTACAGCCTCTTCGCGCCGTATGTCAGCCATGCCGGGACGCATCCCGCTGCCAGGGGCCTCAGCAGGTACAGCCATCCCCAGGGGAGCATCAGCTTCAGCGCGGCAAAGCCATGGTACCGGATTCTGACCTCATCCAGCCGGGAGCCCCATTCCCTTCTCTGGTAGGAGTCCCTTTCTTCCCGATAGGAAAAAAGCTCCGCCTGTATGTTGTGCCCCCTGCAGCCTGCGGCAGAAAGCCGCATGAAGAGCTCATAGTCTTCCCCTCTTCTGGTCCTGGTCCTATAAGCCTCCTGCCTGTCAAAGATGTCCTTCCGGAACATGACCGCGGGGTGGATATAGGGAAGGAACCTCAGGAAATCCTTCCTCTCAGGCTCCTCCGGCATCCGCCGGTGCCCCCAGACGCCTTTTTGGTCTATCAGCCTTGCGTTGCATCCCACATAGTCGACATCGGGGTGCCCATCCAGATAATCTGCCTGGACCCTCAGCCTGTCGCTGTCGCTTACATCGTCGTCGTCCATCCTGGCCAGGTATCTCCCCCGGGCTATGCCGATGCATAGGTTCAGGGCATGCGCGAGCCCTCTGCTCTCCGGATTGCCGATCAGCCTTATCCTTCTGTCTTCCTCAGCCAGCCCCCGCAGATAGTCGAAATTCACATTCTCCGGGCCGTCGCAGCAGACGACCAGCTCGAAGTCCACATCCTTCTGTCCCAGCACGGATGCCACGGCAGCCTTCAGATATTCCGCCTTCCGCTTTCCGCAGGTGCTCATGATCACGCTTACGACAGGCATCTCCCCCATACGGCCTCACTGCGCCTTTCTCATACTGTTTTCCTGTGTCGGTATGTAGCGGATTCTTGCCTCCGCTTCTCCGGCAGGTTTCCTCTGTGCATCCGCAGCCTCGTACACCCTGTCCATGATGCGGCCCGCGCTGCGGATGTCGAACCTTTCCGCCGTCCTTCTTCCCTCTTCCCCCATGGCGGCACGCTCCTCCGGCGGCATCCTGCAGACCTTCTCTATCGCGTCGATGAAGCTCTCCGGTCTCCTGACATCGCATACATAGCCATTGCGTCCGTCCTCCATGTACTCCCTTGTCCCCCGGTTGTCGGAGGCGACTACCGGGATTCCCATGGCCATGGCCTCCAGAGCCGCCATTCCAAGGCCCTCCCTGACAGAGGGGAACACAAGGCAGTCCGCGCATGCCAGATAGTCCTGGATGTCCTCCCGGTATCCGTACAGCGCCACGTCTCCCCCCAGCCCCATGCCCTCGACGAGGGCCGCCAGCTCGTCCCGGTAGAAGCCGTCGCCGCAAATCCCGTACAGGACTTTCCTGTCCCCCAGGCGTCTCTTTATCTCCGGCATCAGCCGAATGATCTCCCGATGGTTCTTGTTGCCGCTCAGCTCCCCCACGGACAGCAGGAAGAAGGTGTCCTCCTCCACCCCCAGGCGCTGGCGCAGCTCCCTTTTCCGGCTTCCGGTGACGGCGGGGAACCTCTCCACATGCAGCCCCTCCCCCGGACTCTT
>CAOOJO010000614.1 GCA_948496895.1 uncultured Acetatifactor sp.
TGATATTGTACAGGCCGATGCTGCCGGAGATATCGCAGGAGGGCTGGGAGAGCCGACTGTTCAGCGCCGCCAGCTCCTCCGGCGGCATGCCCTTTCCGTTATCTGAGACAGTGATTCGCAGAAGCCCGGAGGGAGCGGCGGCCAGCTCGATTACAATCATGCCGTCGTTTTTCCGGCGCTCCAGGCCGTGAATCACCGCGTTTTCGATGACTGGCTGCAGCAGAAGGGGCAGAATCCTGTATTCCGACGGCTTAAAGTCATCGTCGTGGTCGATGCGCCAGTTGATTCGGTTCCCGAAACGCAACTTCTGGATGGACAGATAGGTCTGGGTATAGTTCAGCTCCTTCTCCAGCGTGGTGAAATCCGTGCCGGTGTTCTCCAGGACATAGTGCATGGACTGGCCCAGCAGCTTGATGGAGGAGACCACGTCCCTGCTGCCCACGGCCAGGGCCTGCATCCGGATGGTCTCCAGGGTATTGTAGAGGAAATGGGGGTTGATCTGATTGGAGAGCATTTTGAATTCTATCTCCTGTTGACGGTTGATCAGCTTCTGGCGGTCAATCTCCCCCTGATAGAACTTTGCCTCGTCCTCCTCGATTTTCTCCACGGTGGCGGTCAGGTCGGCATAGATTTCGTTGAGCTCGTCGTCTCCGCCGAAAAAGCGGGTGATATTATAGTCGCCCAGCTTGACCTGATGCATGACCTCCTTCAGCGTCTGTAGCCTTCTGTCGAAATAAGCGGAGAAGAGGAGGATGAAGAGCAGCGGCAGGAGGGTGACGGAAATCAGGATGAAGATATAGGTGGCCGTGATCCGATTGATATTGCCGTAGTAGGTCTTGTCCGAGACACAGATGTAGAACCGGTTCGGCGTGCGGTAGGGGAGGAAGGTGATGATGTTGGAGAGCTGCCGCTTCCCGTCGATGAGCAGGTCGCCGGTATAGGTAAAATATGCCTGGGAGGATCCCTCCGGGAAGGGGATGAAGTTCTGCATCCATCTGGCTTCGGAGGCATAGAAGGTAGGCGTGTTGTCCACGGATGCCATCACCAGATAATCGCTGTCCAGCAGGCGGTTTTTCATATAATTGTGGTCGATGCTGACCACCAGGAACGCGGAATGCTTGGCGGAGCTGGGCACCAGCTGTAGAATCAGGGACAGCTCATAGATAGGATTGCCCCAGCTGTCCTCCATCAGGAGGCACTGCCAGTCCCCGCGCAGCTTGTTCTCGCTGGTGAGGAGCCAGGGCTGCCCGGCGTAATCCTCCACAGAGATGATACTGGCCCCGCTCGGGAGGTTGGGATTATCCGTATAGATTCGGATGGCGGAGATGGCGGCAGTGGTGGTGCGCATGGTGGAGAGGGCGTCCTGGGCCTGCAGGTAGAGGGCGTCCGTGGGAGAGACCGGGGTGTCCGCCCCCAGGAGGGAGGACAGGTAGGAGGCTTTCGCCAGGTTGTCGCAGGAGCTGTACAGAGAGGTGGTGATGTCGAAAAGCGTGGAATTGATGCGCAGCGCGGCATCCGTGAGCTGGGCGTGGTAGCGGTCCGACAGCTGTCTGCGGGCCTGCAGTATGGAAAAGAGCCCTATGATGAAAAGCGGGATAAAAACAGAGATGATACACAGAAGCAATATCTGCTGCCGAATCCGCAGGCTCTTTAAACAGGTAACGAATTTATTCATGACGGTTCCTCCCCCATGTAGGAATTATAGCATGTTTTCGGGGGATTGTATAGGTGGTCGGGGGAG
>CAOOJO010000615.1 GCA_948496895.1 uncultured Acetatifactor sp.
GGAACACCTGCTCCACGCCGCCGTTGAAGAAGAAGGTCACATGGGCGTACTTCTCCGTCTCGGCGATGCGGGCCTGCTTCATGCCGTTCGCCGCCAGCCACTCGCCGAAGGTATTGGTGACGGATACCTTGTGGAAGGCCACCTCCTTGTTGGGGATGGTGGGGTCGTAATCGGAGAAGCATACATAGGTAATCTGTTTTCTGGGTCCTCTGTCGAACCCTTTGAAGTCGTCGTCGCAGAAGGCCCTGGAAATCTCCCTGGCCCTGTCGGGGCGGAAATTGAAGAAGATGATGGAGTCGCCGTCCTGCACCAGCGCCACAGGCTTTCCGTCCTCCATGGCCAAGGTGGGCTTCACGAATTCGTCCGTCTCTCCCCTGTCGTAGGACTCCTGGATGCCGCAGACGCCACATGCCGCCGTCAGGCCTTCTCCCTTTGTCATGGCGTCATAGGCCAGCTTCACCCGGTCATAGTTGTTGTCCCTGTCCATGACGTAATAACGTCCCATTACAGACGCGATTTTGCCTACGCCGATTTTCTCCATCTCGGCGTTCAGCTGCTCGGCGTACTCCTTGCCGCTGGCGGGAGGGGTGTCCCGGCCGTCCAGGAAGCAGTGCACGTACACCTTCTTCAGGCCGTTCCTCTTAGCCAGCTCCAGCAGGCCGTAGAGGTGGGTATTGTGGCTGTGGACGCCGCCGTCGGACAGCAGGCCCATCAGATGCAGGGCGCTGTCGTTCTTCTTGCAGTTCTCCACCGCCTTCAGCAGGGCGGGGTTCTCGAAAAAGGTGCCGTCCTGAATCTCCTTGGTAATCCTGGTCAGCTCCTGGTACACGATGCGCCCCGCGCCCATGTTGAGATGCCCCACCTCGGAATTGCCCATCTGGCCGTCGGGAAGGCCTACCGCCATGCCGCTGGCGTTGCCGCGCACAAAGGGGCACTCCGCCATCAGCTTGTCCATGACAGGGGTATTGGCCAGCGCCACCGCGTTGCCCTCTTTCCTCTCATTAAGTCCGTATCCGTCCAAAATCATCAAAACTACCGGTTTCTTGCTCATATCTGCTCTCCTTGCCGTATCCGCCTGTGCTCTTTCCGGGCGGACGCTTCCTGATTTTTATCTCTGTGGAACGCTATGTTTTCCACGCTTTACCAGAATTATACACTGAAAACGCTCTTCATGCAATACCCTCCCGCGGTTTTTCCGTTTTTCCGAAAGGGGGAAAAAATCTTGCTTTTTCGGCATGGGAGCGGTATACTGGAAGGAAATATTTTTACCAGACAGGAGAAGAGAGAACCATGGTTTCACTGTTAGCCAGATTTTTCATTAAAAATCCAAACGATACGAAAGACCCTTCCGTCCGCCAGGCCTACGGCATCCTCTGCGGGGCGGTGGGGATTTTCCTGAACTTATGTCTCTTCGCCGGGAAGTTCCTGGCGGGGACCGTAAGCAATTCCATCGCCATCACCGCCGACGCCTTCAACAACCTTTCGGATGCCGGTTCCTCCATCATCACCCTGATCGGGTTCAAGATGGCGGGCCAGAAGCCCGACCCCAGCCACCCCTTTGGCCATGGGCGCATCGAATACGTATCCGGCCTGCTGGTGTCCATCATCATCCTGCTCATGGGCGTGGAGCTTTTGAAATCCTCCGTGTCGAAAATCCTCCATCCGGAGGAGCTGGCCTTTTCGCCCGTGGCGCTGGGGATACTGCTGTGTTCCATCCTCGTAAAGTGCT
>CAOOJO010000616.1 GCA_948496895.1 uncultured Acetatifactor sp.
CCTTCACATCCGCCGCCCATGCCGCCAGCTCATCCGCTTTCACGAGGATCGCCGCGATCTCGTCATCCTCCAGCGTTGCGGGCATCTCAAAATCGTACTTCGCAAGCTCCAGGTTGTACTCCGCCCGCTTCCTGCAGACCGCCTTCGCCTTGCAGAACCGGCAGTGCTCCCCAGCACAGAACTCCCCCTCCCCGGCGTAGGCCAGCTTTGCCTTCTCCTTAAGCTCGCCCTCCGCCCACCGGAGCAGTTCCTCCTTCGCCATGACGCACACGCTCACATTCTCCCGGCGCGGCTGATAGATCGCCATGCGGACAGTGTCAATATCATAGATGCCGTCAAACAGCTCCAGCGCGCCCAGGGCATACAGCATCATCTGGGGGTTCCCATCCGCAGAGACCTCCACGCCGGTGCCGTGCTTGTAATCGATGATGTAGAGCGTCCCGTCCGCGATTATCAGGCAGTCTCCTGTGCCGAACCCCTCCTCCACAAAACGGGAGAAGTCCAGCCGCTGCTCGATCAGCACCGCCGGGTCTTTACAAGACTTCTTTGCCTCCTCCACCAGCGAAAGGACATACTCCGCATACCCGCAGGCGCATTCCTCCATCTCCTCGTCATAGAAGGAAAGCCCCTCTGTCGGGTCTGTGGTCTCCATGCCCAGCAGGGCTTTCAGTTTGTGCTCGCAGAGGCTGTGGGCATCCGTGCCCTGCTGTGCGTATTCGCTGCCCGTGTCCTCATAACCCTCGCAGAGCCTTGCCGACGGCGGGCAGGCAAGCCACCGGTGGCTGGAAGACGCGGACAATAAAGCGTGCCTACCCATCACAGCACCTCCACATCCGCAACCAGGGCCGCATACTCCGAAGGATCGATCCCGGACAGCTTATCCGCCCCATGCTTTGCAAGCAGCTCCCTGACCTCCGCCGTGAAGCCCGCCCTGGACTTCTCCGCCAGGAGCGCCCTGACTTCCGTGAGGGAATACTGCTTCTCCGGTCCGGACGTTTTCCCCGCAGATTCCTTCTTCCCCGGCTTCTCCACGGCTTCCTTCTTTTCGCCTGAACCGGACAGAACCTCTGCCAGTTCCTCTGCGATGCACACCAGGCTCTCCCCGCACTTTTTCAGTTCCCGGAGCACCCTGTCCAGTTCACTCATCTTTGACATGCCGCACACCCTCCTTCCCTGACTTCCTTGATGTCAACCGATTCCACGGTCTGCCCCGGCGCTAAAAGGTACACCTGGGTGAAATCCCCGAACAGGAACCTCACAAGCCTTGCCGGGAGCTTCATGTCCGCGCCCTTCAGCACGTTCCTCTTCCTGCCGCCGGAATCCGAAACATTGATGACGACCTTGTGTCTTAATGCCATCGCCATTACCTCTCTTTCTGTGGGAATCTCCTTCCCCACACACCCCAGTCCGCAGAAAGCAGTGCTTTTAAAACCATTTCAGAAATTTTTTTCAAGTTTTTTCAGGCATTCCTTTTTCAGGGCGGCTTCCAGCTTTTTCAGCCTCTTGCTGACCGCCATCTGGGAGATCCCGAACTCCTTCGCAATCTCCGCCTGGACGGCATCCTCCATGTAATACCTCTGGTAAAGCCTCTGCGAATCCCCATCCATTTCCTCCACGCACTCATGCAGGAGCTCCTTCAGCGGGTCTGCCTCTTCCTGCGTCGCCCTGTCCACGGCCTGCCTCATACAGCGGCTGCTGTCCGCCATGCCGCTGCCGTCCTCCCCC
>CAOOJO010000617.1 GCA_948496895.1 uncultured Acetatifactor sp.
GAGAGCTTCTCCTCCGCCCAGATGCCGTTCACCACGGACAGCATGCTGTAGCTGCAGATCAGGGGCAGGAGCCCCTTCTCCAGGATAGACTCCACCCCGTATACGGCGAACAGCATCAGCTGGTATGCGGCCCCCGCGGTGGCCGAGCCGGTGGATATGCCCACGGTCAGCAGATAGGCGGGCACCAGGAGCTTCACGAACAGGATGATGTTCTCCACCGTCTGCCTGGCGATGTCCGCCGCCTGGGTAAAGCATTTCAGAAGCACCGCGGTAAAGAGCAGGTACAGGAAGTAGAAGCCCATGTCCGCCACCTGGCGCCTGTCGAAGATCTCCACGAAATGCGTCATCAGGGAGGATACGATGCCCAGCACCAGCAGCCACAGGAACACATTCCGCATGCCCGCGAGCTGGGTGAAGAAATCCGTGATGCTGTCGCGAAACAGCGAGGCCAGCGCTCCGAACACGTCCCCGGTCATCACCTCCCCCAGAAGCTCCTCCAGATTCAGGCGATTTTCCGGGAACAGGCGCAGAATCCCCTCCTGGAGCCTGTCCAGCCCGAAGTCCTGCCAGACCAGATTCAAATCTATCTCCATACCGTCCCCCTTAAGCTTCCGGCGCTCCCCCCGACCTTAAGCTTCACAGGAAGCTCTGTATCTGCTCTATCACGGCAAACAGAATGGGGAGTCCCGCGAACATCACCACCAGCTTCCCCAGCACCTCGATCTGCCCTGCCACGGCCTGATATCCCGCGTCCCTGCAGATATCGGAGCTGAATTCGCAGATATACGTAATAGCGATTACCCGGAAAAGGATGGACAGATATTCCTCCGACCCGCTCAGATAGCTCCTGATTCTCATAAACTGCCCCGAGATGGTCTGCATCTGCCGCATGGAAAAGCAGAAGATGATGATGCTCACCGCAAGCCCGATGTAGGTGGCGTACTCGGGCTTGCTCCCCCGAAGCTGCACCGCCAGCAATACCCCCGCTATCCCTAAGAATCCCACCTTTACGATTTCTGTCATATCCCCTCCCTAGAGCGCGAACAGCGTCTGAATCGTCTGGAACAGTTCATAGATGTAGGGCACGATCCAGGTAAGGACCAGAATCAGTCCGGCCAGGCTGATCAGGAAGGCATGCTCCTCCCTGCCGCTGTGCTTCAAAATCTGGCTCAATATGGTCACCAATATTCCCACTGCCGCTATCTTAAATATCAGACTTACCCCCATGGCCCCTCACTCTTCCAAACTACTCTCTTATAAAACTACTCTCCTACCAATTGCCGCAAGGCCGGAAGAATGCCCGCACTTTGGGCATTCTTCTGTGTGCAACTTAGATTTTCTTAGGCTGTGTACTTTACAGCCTTAGAAAATCTTTGCACACTTTTACCACAATACCAATATCAGCAGCAGTCCCCCCATGGCCCCAAGCCCCACCGCCATCCTGCACTTCTCGGCGTGCTCCCTCTCCAGCCTCTCTCTGGTGGCCCGAAGGAGCTCCGCGCTGCGCTCTATGGCCCGCAGCTGCATCTCGCAGTCCGAGAACCCTGTCTGGTGGGCAAACCCAAGGAAATCCTCCCTGTCCGACTCCTGAAGCGGCAGGCTCCGCAGAGCCTTTCCCACCTCCTCCCGGAAGACCTCCCCAAAGGAGGCTCCCAGGTTCTCCTCCATCCTGCGCCCCACCTCCGCAAAGGCCTCCCCAAACGGCGCCTGCAAT
>CAOOJO010000618.1 GCA_948496895.1 uncultured Acetatifactor sp.
TACACTTATATCATAAAAAAAGGACGCTGTCAAGTGACAGCGCCCAGACAGTCCTGTCCGTCCAGAACGGCTTCCACCAATCTGTCCCCCTGGTATGTCATCTTCAGCGAGAAGAATCCGGCCCCTTCCTCCAGCAGACGGAAGAATATCTTGTCCCCCTCCCAGATAGGCAGCCCACAGACCTCCCTCTTCTTCACCCACTCCAGCGTCCCTTCGCTGCATTCCGTCAGGGTGCCCCTATAGCCATCCGCCGTGTAGAGGAACATGTACTCCGTCTCATAGGTGTCCGTGGCAAAGGTGATGATGCCCCGCAGCCTCCAGGATGTCAAGGTCAGCCCCGTCTCCTCCCGCACCTCCCGCAGCAGGCATTCCTCCGGCGACTCCCCCGCCTCGAAGTGTCCGCCCACGCCAATCCATTTGTCCTTATTGATGTCCTTTTCCTTCTTCACCCGATGGAGCATCAGGTAGCTGTCTTCCTTTTCTATATAGCAGAGCGTCGTCAGGTTGCTTCGCATAGGAATCCCTTCCTTTCATCCATTTGAGCCATGCCCCTTCTTTCAGGACTCGCTCAGCAACAGCTTCGTGTAGTCCTCCCTGGGGTGCGCGAATATCTCTTCCGTCTCCCCGATTTCAATGATTTTTCCCTCTTTCATGATCATGATGCGGTCGCACATCTGGTAGACTACATTGATGTCGTGGGAAATGAACAGGTAGGCCAGGCGCAGCTCCTGCTGGAGCCGCTGCAGCAGTTCCATGATCTGGGCCTGGATGGTCACGTCCAGGGCGGACACCGGCTCGTCCGCCACCAAAAATCCCGGGCCCGTGATCAGCGCCTGGCCGATGCTCACCCGCTGGCGCTGGCCGCCGGAGAGCTGGGCGGGCCTGCGGTGGAAATAGCCTTCCTCCAGGCCTACCTTGCGCAGCATATCGTAGGCGGCGGCCTCCATGTCCGCTTTGGTCATGGCTTTCGACCTGTCCAGGGTTCCTGCCGCCCTCAGGGGCTCCTGGAGGAGCCAGCCGATGGTCTTGGTGGGGTTCAGGCTGCTGTAGGGATCCTGGAACACCATCTGGGGCCGGATGCTGTGGTGCCGGATTTCCCCCTGGATATGGCAGTTTAGCCCCAGGATGGCCTTGGACAGGGAGGTCTTGCCGCAGCCGCTCTCCCCCACCAGCCCCAGGCTCTCGCCGGGATAGATTTCGAAGTCGGCCCCTGACACCACCCATTCCTTTTTCCTGCCGGACAGCCTCTCCCCCAGGGAAAGCTTCTCCCCCTCCCGGTTCTTCCCGGCTCCGGAGAGAAAGCTTGCATTGCCGTCCTGATAATATACGGACAGGTTCTTAACTTCCAGCACAGGGGCGGCATGGGAATCCCTCCGGCTGACAGCATCCTGCCCGCATCCGCGCCCGGGGAGGGTTCCCTCGGCCCCAGGCCGCATGCCCCCAGAGGCATTCCCATTGGCAGATTCCGCTGGCTTCTGAACAGAATAACGCTTTGGCCCGGACTCCCCGGCGGCTCCCATGGCATCTTTCGTCTCTTTCCGCTTCTTCATCCGGGAGGGCACGGCCTCTATCAGCCTTCTGGTATATTCCTCCTTCGGTGCCCGGAATATCTCCTCCACGGGCCCCTGCTCCACCACGCATCCGTCCTTCATCACCGCCACCCTGTGGCAGAGCCGCCTGGCCAGGTTCAGGTCATGGGTGATGAAGAGCATG
>CAOOJO010000619.1 GCA_948496895.1 uncultured Acetatifactor sp.
TCATAGCCCCTCTTGATGCAGTCCACCATCGCGTCCAGGTGGCCGCAGAAGCGCTCCCACAGCCGCTCCAGGGAAGGCTCCCCCTCCTTCTGCAGATCCTCCAGGGCATAGTGCAGGGCCACCGCCATGTTCACCCGGGTCACATCCTGCAGCGGGTATTCCCTGCCCGGTATGGCCACCCAGTTGCAGCCGCATTTCACGCGCATCCTCCCCAGCTCCACAGGAAAGCCGTTCCTGGCATAGCCCTCCGCGATCCCTTTTTCCAAAGAATAGCACACTCCGTATCCGTCTGCAAGAGTATATTCCACCGCCCGGCGCAATAATTTTTCAGGCGCCTCCCCCTGGCCCTCCAGGGGGGCATGGACGCGGATGCCCAGGTTGGTGGGAATGTGGAGCAGGTGCATGGCGTCCAGGATCACGAAGGACAGCCTGGAGGTCACCTCCCTGTCTCCCGCCGGCGTCAGGCCCCCGATCTGGGTATAGTGGGTGTCGTTGAAATACAGGCTGGCCAGGATCCAGACAGCCTCCTCCTCCGTCAGGATCCCTGCCCGGACATCCCGCTCGAAATAGTCCTCCAGCAGGGTGTCCAGAGCCCCCAGCGCGCCTCCCGCGTAGTAGGTCCTGTCCACGGACTGGAAATGGGCCAGGAACTGCACCGCCTCCCGGAAGGTCTCCGGGGGCCTTTTGGTCAGGGCCTCATTGATCCTCCCAATCTCCTCATAGTTCTTCCTGCGGAAGGGGTCGCTCTCCCCTGCCGCCAGCGCCTCCGCCAGCCGGGCATGGGCCTCCACCCACTCCAGGATCCCCAGCACCAGCTGCTCCTCCCCCTCGTAGAAATCCGGATCCACGGGGCGGTTCCTCCTCCGATAATGGCGGATTTTTTCCAGCAGGCCCTGCCAGCCCTCCTTCAGCCCGATCTCCATGTCCGGGCACAGATGGTTCATGGCCCCAAAGCCCGGCTGGGTGATGCGGTATTTCCGCCTGGTCTCCTCCAGCTCCCGGGGGATGTCCTCCGCCCCGATCCCCAGGGGGACGAAGCGGTCCAAGGTCCCCACCCAGCAGGTGGCCAGCGCGCTGTCCGGATTGATGTATTTGGGCATTTCGTTCAGGAAACGGCGCAGGTTCCTGCCGATCAGGGCACAGCCGTGAACCTTGCCGTCAGCCGCGCATTCGGGCTCAAAGGCGAACTCCTCGAAGTCGATGAAGCCGTGATCGTCGATATCGATAGAGCCGTGCCTTTTTATCTTTTTTTCGTTAATCGCCAGCTTGCTGTCATGCAGCCGCCCGATCCTGTCCATGACTTCCCGGGACACTACAACCTTCTCTGTATTCATACTTCCTCCATGGGCCGCCAGGGAAGCGGACTCCCCTGCCCTGACGGCCATATCTTGTCAAATTTCCCGCAGCGGGCCAAAGGGCCGTGCCTTCCCCTTGCTTTAAAGGAAGCCGTACCTCCTCTTCAGCTCCGCCACGGCCTCCTTATCCGGCGCTGCTACATTTGGCAGCTTCTCCTCCCCCAGGGCCCGGTGCTTGGAATCGCCCAGGCTGTGGTAGGGCAGGAGCTCTGCCGGGATTTCGGGATAGCCCTTCAGGAACAGGGCTATGGCCTCCAGCTCCCCGTCATTATAGCCGGGGATATAGGGGATGCGGACCAGCATCCTGCTGCCCTCTGCCGCCAGCCTTCTGAAATTGTCCAGGATGCGCTGGT
>CAOOJO010000620.1 GCA_948496895.1 uncultured Acetatifactor sp.
GACTACATCACGAAGCCCTTCCGGCTGGGGGAAGTCCTTTCGAGGATCAACGCGCTGCTGCGCCGCTCCGGGCAGTTCCAAAAGAGGGACGCCATCCTGGAATCCAATGGAATCCGGATCGATCCGCTGCGGCGCCTGGCCTGGAAGGGGGAGACGGAGCTGGCCCTGACCTTGGTGGAATACAAGCTGCTATGCCTGTTCCTGGAAAACCCGGACCGCGTCCTGTCCAGGGAGCTAATCTTAGACCGCCTCTGGGACGGAAACGGCAACTATGTGGACGACAATACCCTTTCTGTGTACATCCGCAGGCTGCGGAGGAAGATTGAAGACGATCCCGGCTCTCCTACGATGCTGCTGACGGAGATTGGGGTCGGCTATCAATGGAAGCGTGAGAAGAACTTTGTGGGGGAGTGGGAGTAGGGGAGGATGCAAGGGGATGGGAAAGGAGACGCGGGCATTGCTTTGGCGGCTGTGGGCCATTTTCTTTCTGGCTTTGGCGGCTTCCGCTGTGCTTGTTTTATGGATGACAAGGGACTTCCGGGAGACAATGGTGGAGCATGATTACGGGGTGGCGGGTTATCTGCTGGGCCATGGGGAGGAGGCTGTGGTAGCTGCCTTTACGAAAGACAAGACTGTCTTTGAGCTGGAGGCGGGGAGGCGGGCCCTGCATGGGGCAGGCTACAGCGAAGACACGGATTCTGTTCTGATTCCGGCTGTGGCCGCTTTCAGGAGGCATACCATCATCTTGCTTGGTGGTATGCTTTTTGGCATTTTTTCGGCGGTTTTTGTGGCGGTGGGGTTTTACATCAGAAGCCAGAGGGCCATGATTGCAAAGGCGGACGCTGTGATTGCCAGCTTCCTGGAAGGGGACACGGACCGGCGGATCCACAGCCAGGAGGCGGGAGCCTGGTACGGCCTGTTCCACAGGATCAACGAGCTGGCCACGATCCTCTCCGCCCAGGCAGAGCATGAGAGACAGACGCGGCTGTTTTTGCAGGACATGATCTCGGATGTGTCTCACCAGCTGAAGACGCCGCTGGCAGCCCTTCGGATGTACCATGAAATCATGGCGGAGGACAGCGCGGACAGGGAGACGATTCGGGCATTTGACCACAAGTCCCTGCGGGAGATACGCCGGGTGGAGGACGTGGTCTACACGCTGCTGAAGATAGCCAGGCTGGACGCGGGCTCCGTCAGGCTGGAAAAGGCGGAGGAAAACCTTGAAATGCTCCTCCGGGACGTGACGGAGCGCTTCGAGACCCTGGCCGCCCGGGAATCCAAGGAGATTGTCCTGCGGGGGAGGAGTGATGTCACTCTGTACTGCGATGCCCTCTGGCTGTCGGAGGCCCTGGGGAATCTGGTGAAGAACGCCCTGGAGCACACCGGAAGGGGCGGAAAGATATTGATCGGCTGGGAGAGGACGGCCCTGCTGACGAACATCGTGGTGGAGGACAATGGGAAAGGCATCCACCCGGAGGACATCCACAATATCTTCAAACGCTTCTACCGCAGCCGCTTTTCCCAGGATACCCAGGGCATCGGACTGGGCCTGCCCCTGGCCAAGGCGATTGTGGAGGCCCATCAGGGGACAATCTCCGTCACCAGCAGGGTGGGACAGGGCAGCAGATTCGTACTGAGCTTCTTTCATCTTACGGAGAGGTAAGTCTGATAAATCAGCCAATCTTACAGAAGGGCAAGTCTGACG
>CAOOJO010000621.1 GCA_948496895.1 uncultured Acetatifactor sp.
CTCCCGTCGCCGCTGCCGTAGTGCTTCTCCACGTATTTTACATGGGAATTCTTTCCTATGTAGAAGCTGTGGAGCCCGTCATGGCGGCTGTCGCTGTCGCCGCTGTTGTGGATGCCGCATCCCGCCACGATGGTCACGTCGCAGTCGTCCCCCACATAGAAATCGTTGTAGACCATCTCTGTCAATCCGCTCTGGCTTAAGACTACAGGGATGTGGACGCTCTCCTTTTTCGTACCGGGCTTGATGACGATGTCGATGCCCTGCTTGTCTTCTTTTGTGATAATGTCGATATGGGCCGTGGTGGAGCGCTCCACGCTCTTGCCGTTGGCCCGGATATTGTAGGCTCCGGCGGGCATCTCATGTAGTCCCGCCACCTGCTCTAACAGGTTTTTCTGTATCTCGTCCATAGAATGTCCTCATTTCTTTTCAAGGCCGTTTGTGTGGGCCAGGCATTGATTCCGATAGATAGAAGCGTCACCGCGAGGCGGCAGGCTGCTGGTAGAACTTGCACCCCTCCGTGCCCTTGAGCAGCTCCGGCAGGATGTCCCTGCGCTGCCCCCTGGCCTGTACGGTGCCCTCCGCCAATACCACGATTTCGTCCGCGATGTTCAGGATGCGCTCCTGGTGGGAGATGATGATCAGGGAGCTGTCGCTTTCCCGGCGCATCTCCTCGAAGACCTGTATCAGGTTGTTGAAGCTCCACAGGTCTATCCCCGCCTCCGGCTCGTCGAAGACGGACAGGGGCGTGCCTCGGGCAATGATGGTGGCGATTTCGATGCGCTTCAGCTCGCCGCCGGAGAGGCTGGCGTCCACGTCCCGGTTCACATAGTCCCGGGCGCACAGGCCCACTCTGGACAGATAGTCGCAGATGTCGGGGAACTTCACTTTGGGATGTCCCTCCTCCAGGCCGCCTGCCGCAAGCTGGATCAGGTCACGCACCTTGATGCCCTTGAAGCGCACCGGCTGCTGGAAGGCGAAGCTGATGCCAAGCCTTGCCCGTCCCGTGATGTCCATCTGGGTGATGTCCGTGCCGTTATATAGAATCTGGCCTGCCGTGGGCCGTTCGATGCCCATGATCAGCTTCGCCAGGGTGGACTTGCCGCCGCCGTTGGGGCCTGTGATGGCGATGAAGGCGTGGTCTTCAAAGGTCAGGTTGATGTCCCGGATGATTTCCCTGGAAGTCGCTCCATCTATGTGTTCCTTGGCATCATCGGATACCTGAAAGCAGAGATTGCGTAATTCAAGCATATATGTCCTCCTATTTATACTCACAATCGAAAACATTTGCCAGTTGAAATTGTATAACGAGTGAGCGCTTCCGCAGCCTGGAATAGAAAGCGGCAAATGTATGCGCTCACGGGTGTAAGTCGCTGCGCGACAGCACGAAAGGGGTAAAGCCAGCTTATGTATACAAAGGCTCTGCCCTACAGTATAGCACAGAAATAGGAAAATCAATACTGGTTATGGAAATTTTATTTTTATAAAAATTCAAAAAACTCAGAAAAATCCCCTGGAGCAGATTCCCAAACGGAATCGTGCTCCAGGGGAGGAAGTACCTTGGAATCCCTCTTTCCCTTGAAATCCCTTATTCCATGATATCTCTGCCAGTGAACACCGCCACCGACCGGGGCCGCATGATGAACTCATGCTCAATCCGCACCTCCTGCCCCTCTGGATAGCAGTAGCGGTTCCGCTCGTC
>CAOOJO010000622.1 GCA_948496895.1 uncultured Acetatifactor sp.
GGACGATTCCGGCGGAAAAGCTGGAGCGGATATTCGAGCAGTTCTACAGGCTGGATCCGGAGCGCGGGACGGAAGGATCCGGGCTGGGGCTTGCCATCGCGAAGCAGATCGTCGCCCTCCACAAAGGGGAGATTACGGCGCGAAGCAGGGAGGGCCTGACGGTCTTCGCTGTGACGCTTCCCATTCCATGCGGGTCGCCCGCCCTGTAGGCTCCTGTAGGAAAATCGTAAGGAAATCCAGAGAAAAACAGTTGAATACCGTGTGGGCGGACGAGGAAAAGGCGCTTTTGCTTTTGGTATAATCTGAAATACCAGGGCAGAGGCGCCTTTGGTTTTGACGTTGTAAGGGATGCATACAGGAAGGAGTATCATATGGAATTGTTGATTGACCATGTTTCAAAGCGGTTCCGGGACAAGAGGGCCGTAAGCGACATCAGCCTGGAGCTGACGCCGGGAGTCTGGGGCCTGCTTGGGGCCAACGGGGCGGGCAAGACTACCCTGATGCGGATGATTGCCGGCAATTTACAGCCTGACGCAGGCCAGATTGTGTACGACGGAGTCCCCATCGGGATGCTGGGGGAGAGGTACCGCGACATTTTCGGCTTCCTGCCCCAGGAGTTCGGCTTTCATCAGGACTTCACCGTGGGGGACTATCTGACCTATGTGGCGGCGCTGAAAGGGCTGGATGAGCGGCAGGGCAGGCGACGGATACAGGAGCTGCTGGAGCGGGTCTCCCTGCTGGACGTGCGGGGCAGGAAGATTGCCAGGCTTTCCGGCGGGATGAAGCGCAGGGTGGGAATCGCCCAGGCGCTGCTGAACGACCCGGAGGTATTGATTTTGGATGAACCCACCGGGGGCCTGGATCCCGGCGAGCGGGTGCGCTTCCGCAACCTCCTGTCGGAGTTCGCCCATGACCGGATCGTCCTGATTTCCACCCACATCGTCTCGGATGTGGAGTACATCGCCACCTGCCACGCCATCATCAAAGACGGGAGGCTGTTGGCCACCGGGAGCACGGAGGAGCTGGTCAGGCTGGTGGAGGGCAGGGTGTGGAGCTGTCAGGTTCCGGCGGACCTTGTGCCGGAGTATGAGAGCAGGCTCCAGGTGGTGAGCCTGCGGAACGAGAACGACGGCAGCGTGTCCATCCGCTATCTCAGGGAGCGCCCCTGCAACGCGGGTTCCGTTGCCGCCACGCCCCGGCTGGAGGATCTGTATCTGTGGCTGTTTCCCCAGGGCAGCATCGGAAATGGTAAACCGGTCAGTAGATATCAATAAACAGTATAAAACGGCTTCCGGACATCCGCTGCCAGGAATCATTCCTGGCCGATGCCTGGGACAGGTAGGTTTCCCATGCCCGGTATCGGGGGCCGGATGCGGAACCGGAATAGGAGGTATGGATAAATGAGGATATTGCGGTTGGAATTGAAACGAGTGCTGAAAGCAAGGATTACCTGGATTCTGCTGGCGCTGGCCCTGTTTTTGTCGGTTCTGCTGGCCTGGCTGCCCACCACCTATTGCTACAGCAATTACACGGACGAGGCCGGAAATGAGGTGAACCTCACCGGGCTGGCTTCCATAGCCTATGAAAAGCAGCTGCAGTCAGAGGCCGGCGGCATGGTCACGCCGGAGCGGGTAAGGGAGGCAGTGGAAACCTATCAGCGCTGCCTTGCTGCCTATGGCGTGACAGAGTCCTACG
>CAOOJO010000623.1 GCA_948496895.1 uncultured Acetatifactor sp.
GTTCAGGATGCCCTTCACCGGGCCGTATACATCCCGCATACAGATGACATGGCTTCCGGCCTTGCAGACAGCCAGAATGGCCGCGGAGGTGGCCGCCATGCCGCTGGCGAAGGCTACCGCCGTACAGCCCTGCTCCAAGGCCGCCACCTTCTCCTCCAGGATATGCACCGTGGGATTCGCCACTCTTCCATATACATATGCGCCGTTCTTTCCGCTGTTCAGGTAACCGTCCATATCCTCAAAGATATGGAGGGAATTCAGGAAGACCGGCGGAGTCACCGCGTTCAGGTAGTCGCTCTGGTGCTCCCCTACATGTGTCAGTGCCAATTGATCCTCTCTCATCGTTTTCTCCTTCATAGTACTTTTCCATTCCAGACACAACCGCATTTAGTAAAATTATTTTATCATCACACCTTGGCCCAGATAGCCCTGGCCATGGTCAGACCGATTTCCGTCCCCTGCTGGCAGGGCTCCATGCCCTCGAACTCCAGCGATATGTAGCCGTTGAAATCCGAGTGCTTAATCACCTTCAGAATCTCCCAGATGTCCATGTCCCCCTGGCCCAGGATGGAGCCGCGAATCATCTTCCCTCCCATGGTCTCGAACCAGCTCCCCTTATTGCAGTTGAACATCTCCGTCTGGTCGGGGAGCAGTTCCTTCTTGCGGATGTAGAAATCCTTCAGATGAATCATCTCCGCCATGGGCAGGCAGCGCTTCACCGCCGCCACAGGATCCTCGTCCACACAGAGGAAATTGCCTACGTCCACCGTCATCTTCAGGTTCGGCCTGTCGATTGCCTCGATCAGACGCAGGATACGCTCGGAGCCGTTGATGAAGAAGCCATGGTTCTCCATGACGATGGTGATGCCCTGTTCGGCGGCATAGTCGCACAGGAGCGTGCCGTTTTTGACCATCTGGGGAAACTCCCGGTTGAAGTTGTAGATGGTGTTGGTGGAAAAAGGTCTCCGGAAGGAAGCGACATCGAAGCGCATCCGGGAAAGCCCCAGCCCCTTTGCCGCATCGATATGGCGCTTCACCCGCTGGATTTCCTTTGCCTCTTCCTCCGGGTCGGTCTTTAAGAGGTCGGCGTTCACGGAATAGGTGGAAATCTCGATTCCAGCGGACTTGCATTTCTCCCGAACATGGTCGATCAGCCCCCAGTCCAGCTCCCTCTCCGGCGTCACGAAAGCCAGCCGGAAGGGCACGAACTCGATGTGCTCGCACCCATGGGCCACAGCGTAGTCCACCACATCGTCCACCGACATCTGCCCGCTCGCCATGGCGGGATCCAAACAGTAGCAGCTCATACCAAGTTTCATGACAGATACCCCCTTTTTATTGTGTTCTCCAGACATTTTCCTGAAATCGTCTCATGACTGGATTTCGGTTTCCTTTATTCGGTATTTCATGGGTGTGAACCTGATTCCGTCGTTTTCCTGCTCCTCCGATTGCGGCTCGAACCCGATATGGAGATAAAAGGGCTTGCCGTAGGGGGACGAATTCACCGTAATCTCCCGGGGCACAGGATTATCTTTTGAGATATCCTCCAGCAGATATCGGAATATCGCAGTGGCCACTCCCTGCCTGTGGTATTCCTTCCTGACGAAGGCCAGGTTGATATGTGTCCTGTTGGGGCGCATGCCCATGATGCCAATCATCTTATCTTTGTCAAAGGCC
>CAOOJO010000624.1 GCA_948496895.1 uncultured Acetatifactor sp.
GAGAAGCAGGCAAGAAACAAGTTGTCAAATGGACCGCTGAGGGCGCAGTCAAATGGGAGTGATGAATTCCCAGAGTATTCTGCGACGTTGCAGGCAGACGTCATTTGCCGGGGATATGTGGGTATCCTGCTAAGCGCACGGGTCATGCCGTGAATTCAAGGTGGCACCGCGGATAATGTTTGTATTATTCGTCCTTGACAGAGAATATTTTTCTGTCAGGGACGTTTTTTTATGCCAAGCCCTGCAAAAAGCCCCGGCGGGCTTAGGATTTTCGACAGGCAGCGGAGAAGAGCGCTCCCTGCCGGATCATGGAGGTACAGAGTATGAAGATTTCACCGACCTTAAGCGAAGCCAAAGAGATAGCGGCCAACGGAAAATACAATGTCCTGCCGGTGAGCTGCGAAATCCTTTCCGACTTCATCACGCCAATCGAAGCCATGAGGATCCTGAAGAACGTATCCACGCACTGTTATATGCTGGAATCCGCACAGGCAAACGAGACCTGGGGGCGATATACCTTCCTGGGCTTCGATCCGAAGCTGGAAGTCACCTGCCTGGACGGCATGATGCGTATGGGGACCCTGGAGGTGCGCACGGACAGCCCTTCCCGGTATCTGCGCCAGATACTGGCCAGCCACAAAAGCCCCCGCTTCGACTACCTTCCGCCCTTTACAGGCGGGCTGGTGGGGTATTTCTCCTATGAATACTTCGGGTACAGCGAGCCCTCCGTCAGATGCGCCGCGGCGGATACCGAGAATTTCAAGGATGTGGACCTGATGCTCTTCGACAAGGTCATCGCCTTCGACCATCTGCGGCAGAAGATCGTCCTCATGGTCAATATGCCCCTGGACGAACCGGAGACAGGCTACAACAAGGCAGTCCTGGAATTGAGGCAGCTCATGGAGCTTTTGAAGAACGGCGCGAAGAGGGAGGAGCCTGGGGGAAAGCTGCTGGGGGAGGTCACCCCGCTTTTCAATAAGGAGCAGTTCTGCGCCATGGTGGAACGGGCAAAGCGGCATATCCGGGAGGGCGACATCTTCCAGATCGTGCTTTCCAACCGCCTGAGCGCCCCTTTTGAGGGGAGCCTCTTCCACACCTACCGGATGCTGCGCACCATCAATCCCTCCCCCTACATGTTCTATTTCGCCGGAACCGACGTGGAGGTGGCCGGGGCCTCCCCCGAAACCCTGGTCAAGCTGGAGGATGGCGTGCTGCATACCTTCCCCCTGGCCGGAACCAGGCCCAGGGGCAGGACCCCCGGGGAGGACCAGGCCCTGGAAGCCGAGCTGCTGGCAGACGGAAAGGAGCTGGCCGAACACAACATGCTGGTGGACTTAGGCCGCAACGACCTGGGCAAGATCAGCCGCTTCGGCTCCGTGCAGGTGGAGAAGCTCCACTCCATCGAACGCTTCTCCCATGTGATGCACATCGGCTCCACTGTCCGGGGGGAAATCCGGGAAGAGTTCGATGCGCTGGATGCCATCGAAGCGGTGCTGCCCGCGGGAACCCTTTCCGGCGCGCCGAAGATCCGGGCCTGTCAGCTCATCGGGGAGCTGGAGGACAATAAGAGGGGCATCTACGGCGGGGCCATCGGATACATCGACTTTACGGGAAACATGGACACCTGCATCGCCATCCGCATCGCCTACAAGAAGAA
>CAOOJO010000625.1 GCA_948496895.1 uncultured Acetatifactor sp.
CCGCCCGGGCCAGCTCCGCCTTGATTTTGTCTACAATGGTCACGACCTCCTGGGGATCCATGGAACCCAGGTCGAAGCCCTCCTCCTGCATCCTGGCGTAGTCTTCCTCCGACATGGTATGTGACATGACTGTCATATAATCCCGCTCTACAGCCACGTCCACATTCCCGGCCTCCTCCTGGAGCTCTATCAGGCTCTTGCCCTTCTCGCCGGCCGCAGGCAGGATGCCATCCTCCTGTCTGCCGAACATGTCGGCGAAAGCCGTCTGCCCCATTGCCGTGGCGGATGTCTGCTGGGCCCCTCGGTTTAGCTCCGCCCGCCTGCGCTCCGCCTCCTTGATTGCCTGTTCGCTGAATGTTATCTTCAAAGTCGTATCTCCTATGATATAAAAAGAGTAGGCGCTGTCTCGCACCTACCCTTTATTTCGGTAAAATCACGGAAAACCTTTAGCCGCCTGGCTTAAAATACGAATACCGCCGCGCCGTAAGGAGGGAGATCCACGGAAATGGAATACTCCTTATCGTGGCTGGGCACCTTCTCCACCTGGATTTCCCCGGCAATCTCATTGCCCCAGCCGCCGAAGCGCTCCTCGTCGCTGTTGAGCAGCAGCTTATACTTCTTCCTGGTGGAGACAGAGGGCACCGGCACGCGGTACCCCTCCCGCTTCACCGGGGTCATGTTCAGCACGAACAGGAGGTTCTGCCTGCCCTTGGAGGACTTGCGCACGAAGGAATAGACGCTGTTCTCCGCGTCGTCCGGGTTCATCCACTCGAAGCCCTCCCAGCTGTCGTCTATCTCGTAGAGGGCAGGGTACTTCCGGTATATCGCCAGCAGCTCCTTCATGTAAGCCTGCAGCCCCCGGTTCTCCGCCTCCGCTAAGAGGAACCAGTCCAGCTCCCGCTCCTCGCTCCACTCCCGCTCCTGTCCGAAGTCCTGTCCCATGAACAGGAGCTTCTTGCCACAGTGGCCGAACATATAGGCATAGCCCACCCGCAGGTTGGCGTATTTGTCCTTCTTGTAGCCCGGCATCTTGTTCACCATGGAGCATTTCAGATGCACCACCTCATCGTGGGACAGGGGCAGTATGTACTTCTCATACTCATTGTAGCTCATGGCAAAGGTCATGGCGTAGTGGCTGCCCTTGCGGTACAGGGGATCCAGCTTCATGTACTCGCAGAAATCGTGCATCCATCCCATGTTCCACTTGAAGGTGAAGCCAAGCCCCTCCCCGCCGATGTCCCCGGACACATTGGGCCAGGCGGTGGACTCCTCGGCGATAGTGATGAAGCCCGGGTAGGTGCCCCGCACCACGGAATTCAGATGCTTGAAGAACTCGATGGCCTCCAGGTTCTGGTTGCCGCCGTATTTGTTGGGCACCCACTGACCGTCCTTTTTGCCGTAATCCAGATAAAGCATGGACGCCACAGCGTCTACCCTTATACCGTCTATGTGGAACTCCCGCAGCCAGTACAGCACATTGGCGATCAGGAAATTCTTCACCTCGGGCTTGCCGTAGTTGAAAATCTTGGTGCCCCAGTCCGGGTGGGACCCCAGGCGGGGGTCGGGATGCTCGAAGATGCACTGTCCGTCAAACTCCGCCAGGCCATGGGCATCCGTGGCGAAATGGGC
>CAOOJO010000626.1 GCA_948496895.1 uncultured Acetatifactor sp.
GAAACCTGTTTATCTGCAGGGAGCCAATGTGCACCAGGACCACGCCGGATGAGGTGCTGAAGCGCTGCACCAGAATCTACACTCCGGAGGGCGTGGTCAGGCTTTCGGACAGGCATCGCAGGCAGGTGCTGGGCGCGGTGGAGGAGCTGTCCGGGGAGGCGCTGCGGACCCTGGCGGTGGCCATGCAGCCGGGAGCGGCGGCAGCCGTGGAAGAGAATCTGATATTCTTAGGGATGGTAGGCATGCGCGACCCTGCCAGGCCCGAGGCCGCCAGGGCGGTGGCGGATTTCAAGGAGGCGGGGGTGAAGACTGTGATGATCACCGGAGACCATGTGGACACCGCCTTCGCCATCGGCAGGCAGCTGGGAATTGCGAAACGCCCGGAACAATGCATGACAGGGGAGGCCCTGGGGCTTTTGTCGGAGGAGGAGCTTGCTGACAGAATAGGGGACATAAGCGTCTTCGCCAGGGTGTCCCCGGCTCAGAAGGTGCGCATCGTGGAGGGTTTTCAGCGCAGAGGGGAAATCGTGGCAATGACCGGGGACGGGGTCAACGATGCCCCCTCCCTGAAAAAAGCGGACATCGGCATCGCAATGGGCATGTCCGGCACGGACGTGGCCAGGCAGGCCTCGGACATGATACTGACGGACGACAATTTCGCCACCATCCGCCGGGCCATCGAAGAGGGCAGAGGAGTCTATGAGAATATCAGGAAGTCGGTAATCTTCCTGCTGTCCTCCAACCTGGGGGAGATCATGACCATGTTCGTGGCGGTGATCTGCGGGATGGCATCGCCTCTGAAATCCAGCCACATCCTGTGGATCAACCTGATTACGGATTCCCTGCCCGCCTTGGCGCTGGGAGTGGATAAGAACGATGGAAGAAGCCTGATGCGCCAGCGCCCCAGGAAAGCCCAGGAGAGCCTGTTCGCCAGGGGCGGGCTGTTGTGCACCTGCTTTTATGGCGCTCTGATCGGGACAGTGAGCCTGACGGCCTTCCTGATGCTGCCCTGCGCCCTGCTGCGGGTGAACGGCATGGCGGTGAGCCCGGGGAACCTGGCGGAGGTTCTGGGAAACGGCTCTGTGCTGGCTAAGGCCCAGACCTACGCCTTCACGGTGCTTGGCATGTCCCAGCTCTTCCACGCGGTGGGCATGCGGGACACCCATCGCTCGGTGTTTCGTATGAACCACCTGGAGAACAAGCTGATGATCCTGGCCTGCCTGGTGGGATTTGCACTGCAGTTCGCGGTGACGGAAGTCCCCTTCCTGATCCAGGCCTTCGGCACCTCGCCCCTGTCCGGCAGGGAGTGGCTGCGGCTCGCCGTCCTGGCCGCCGCGCCCATGTTCGCTCATGAGGTGATTGCGATTGGATTTTTGGGGAAGAGACGAGAGAGATAGCTTTTGGAAGATTCTGTAAAAATCTTGAAAACGTGCGAAAACCTTGTTGTAAAAATCTTGAAAACGTGCAATGATAAGATTATAAAAACCTTGATTCGCGCATAAATGGAGAAAGACAGGATGAGACGAACGATTTATGATTAGCCTACAGCATGGAAAAGGGACAGGGCTTCCTGGAAAACGCCAGAAAGTAAATGACTTTCAGAAGGAGTTGTGGTATTATATTTGGTG
>CAOOJO010000627.1 GCA_948496895.1 uncultured Acetatifactor sp.
CCCGCTATATCACAAGCCCCATCCGCAGCCTGGGAAGGCTGGCCAGCAGGATTGCCGACGGGGACTACTCCCTGCGCTCCCAGAACAAAAGCCGGGACGAAATCGGGGAGCTGGCCCGGGACTTCAACCGCATGGCGGACCGCCTGGTGGAGGAGATGCAGGTGAAGATACGGGAGGCCAAGCAGAAGGAGGATTTCACCGCCGCTTTTGCCCACGAATTGAAGACACCATTGACTTCCATCATAGGCTACGCGGACATGCTCAACTCCCTGAAGCTCTCGGAGGAGGAGTGCCACGATGCCTATTTCTACATCTACAGCCAGGGCAAGCGCCTGGAGAGCCTGTCCCATAAGCTGCTGGAGCTGGTGAGCATGGACAAGAATCCACTTACCTTCCGCCCCATCCCCACCAAGGAGCTGGAGCAGAACCTGCGCATCACCATGCGGCCAATCTGGAAGCAGCGGGGCGTCCGGGGAAAGGTGGAGCTGGAAAAGGCTGTCATCCAGGGGGACTCGGAGCTGCTCCTGTCCCTTCTGTACAATCTGATGGACAATGCGGTGAAGGCGCTGGACAAGGGGGAGCAGAGCTTCATGCTCATGAAGGGCATCTGCCTGAAGGGCCACTATGAGATAAAGGTGGTGGACAACGGCAGGGGCATCCCGGCGGAGGAGATCAGCCGCATCACGGAAGCCTTTTACATGGTGGACAAGTCCCGTTCCAGGAAGGAGGGCGGCGCCGGCATCGGGATGGCCCTGTGCCAGAAGATTATCCAGCTCCACAACGGGACCATGGTGGTGGACAGCAGGCTGGGGGAGGGGACCGTCATCAAAATCACCTTTCCGAGAGGTTAGGGCGCTGCGAAAGGGGAATATTCGGCTATGGCAAGGACGATGGGAAAAACGGCTCATGGAAAAAGCGCGGACAGAGTTCGAACCGTATCCAGGGGGTCGAATGGAAGAATGGGAATTCAAAGCAGCCTGCGGGAAAAGAAGGGAACCCGGAAAGGCATCCTGCGGGGAAGGTCGCCAAGGTATTACGCGGCCATCTTCCTGACGCTGGCGCTGCTCATAGCGGCGGCTTTCTTCGCGCCCCAGATTATCTTTGGGGTGCAGGACGCCATCCTGTGCAGGGATACCGTCCTGACGCAGCAGGAAAGCCTGAACGTGGATACCCTCAGCACCACCTACGAGAAGTCCCTGGAGAAGCGGATGCAGAACTTCGCGGAGGGGCTGGCGGAGGGCGATACCTTCTATACCACATCCCAGAGCCTGGCCCTGACCGGTGAGGTGAGGGAATACGTCTACTCGGACAGGGGGCTGTTCAGCAACGAGGTGAACGAATTCGCCGACATCGGCCTGCTGCCCTGGTATATCTGGGAGGCGGATTACACCATACTTCGGTGGAAGCAGTACGTCATCTACAGCGACGACTTCGCCAAGGGCGTGAATTTCATCCTCTGGTACGTGGAGATGCAAGACCCCGTCGGGGTCATAGTCAAGCTCCTGGCAGACGCGGAGGATGGCACGATATACGCCATCAGGACCGAGTCGAACCGCTACGACGATTCGACAGAGGGTGCGGATGTGTCAATAGAAAAGAGGAGGAACT
>CAOOJO010000628.1 GCA_948496895.1 uncultured Acetatifactor sp.
GGAGCGGGAGGGAAATGTCGAGGCGTCAGATCTGGCGGGAGATGAAGGGGCTGGGCGGTAAAGCCGGGGTTGAGAAAACGAAGGTGTTTCCTCACAACCTGAGGCATCTGTTCGCCACAGTGTTTTATAAAGCCTGCCGGGACATCGTGAAGCTGGCGGACGTGCTGGGCCACAGTTCCATTGAGACCACCCGAATTTATCTAATGACGACGGAGAGGGAGCATGTGCGGCAGATGAACCGCCTGAACCTTGTGATGTAGACGGATTTTACATTCCGTCCCCCGGTCTTTTCTTCTTATTCTTATTTCGTTTTTTATTTGTATGGAAAAAAATAGAAATGAATGAGATTGGGGCAGGGCCGGATCCCGGACAGCCGAAAACCGGACTATGCCGCCTTGATACTATTCGAAATTTGAATTTTGTTTCATGGCAGAAGCATGGTTTTAAGAGCCGCAGCCTTCCATCCGGCCCGCAGCTCTTAAAACCATGCCCTGCAGAACCTTTATGGACAGCCGGAAGGATTTGCAGACTCTACAAATAGGAAAAAAGTATTGAATACTGACTGCCGGATATGCTATAATCTGCATAGCGTAAGAATTAGTTTTTTCATGGTAGTGTACGGAATGTAAAATCCGCCTCTTTCGCTTTTTATGTGAAGGGTGAGCGGGAAAGTCAATGACGCACACAGGCTGTACTGCGTGCAGGGAAAACATGTCCCTTTGACGATTACGGAAGGAAAGGAGCGGACATCGGGAAATGGAGACGGCAGTAAGAGAATACGGGCGGACGGAAGGGGAAGAGCACCTGACACAGGAGCGGATCGAGGATTACCTGGAATATTTGTCGGGAAAGGGGCGAAGCCGCTCCTCCCTGGAGAGCTACCGCAGGATCCTGTCCGGGCTGTACGACTATCTGCCCGGGGAGAAGTCCATAGGCAATGAGACGGGGCCTGCCTGGAAGAGCTATCTGGAAGAACAGGGGTTTTCCGCCGCCACGGTGGACAACCGGATGAGCGCCTGGAACAGCTTCATGCAGTACCTGGGGCACAGGGAGTGGCAGATGGAGAACTTCCACCGGGAGAAGGGGAACATCCAGCCGGAGCTGACCCGGACGGAGTACCTGCGCCTGCTCTCGGCGGCCAAGCACCTGGGCAAGGAGAAGGCGTACCTTCTGATCAAGACCTTGGGGGGAGCGGGGATGCGGATCCAGGAGCTGCCCCAGCTGACGGTGGAGGCGCTGGAGAGGGGAGCGGTGGAGCTGGAATACCACAACTCCAGACAGAAAAGGCTCCTGCGCCTTCCCCAGGGCCTTCGGGAGGAGCTTATGGATTATGTGAGGCGGGAAGGGCTGCGGCAGGGGCCGGTGTTCCAGTCGCCGGAGGGCTTGCCCATGGCCCGCTCCAGCATCAACTACCATATCGGCTCGGTGTGCGGGCAGGCCAGGGTGGGAGAAGAGAAAGCCAATCCCCGCTGTCTGTGGAAGATGTACCAGAGCACCTGTGCGGGGATCCGGGACAACATAGCGGTGCTGGTGGACCAGGCCTACCAGAGGATGGTGGAGGAAGAGCAGATGAGCGTGGGGTGGAG
>CAOOJO010000629.1 GCA_948496895.1 uncultured Acetatifactor sp.
GACCGGGCAGGTGCAGGCGGAAATGGGCCGCTGCCTGCGGGGGAGCCTGGAGCCTCTGGAGCTGGCATTCGGGGTCGGCCTGGTGCCCGCATTCATGGGCGAGGCCTCCCAAGCGGAGGGAGGCTCCTTTGTGGAGCAGATCAGGCATATGAAGGTACGGCTGGCCGGAGAGGGAATCTGGACGCCCATCGTCCGCGTCCGGGACCTCTCCTCCCTGGGGGAAACGGAGTTCGCGGTGCTCTCCTTCCACAATATCCTGTATTCCGAGGTGCTGGATTCCGCAGATGCCGGGGCACTGGACTACATGCTGGGCAGGCTGGAGGAGACCATACGGAACAGCTACCACGAAATCCTCTATCCGGACCTGACCAAGGATCTGGTGGACAATCTGAAAATCCGGTATCCCGCGCTGATCGAGGGCATCGTGCCCGAGAAAATCTCCTACGGCCTGCTGACCGAGACGGCGAAAATCGTCCTGGCAGGCGGCATCCGGCCCTGCCTCTTCCCGAAGATGATCGAGCTTCTGGAATGCGCCCTGCGCCGCAGCCCTGATGCCGCCCCGGAGGAGCTGGCGGAAGATATCCTCATCCGGATGAAACAGGAAAAAGCGATGACTTCTGCAGAATAATCTGCTATAATGATGTCATCCGGCGAAAGACGCCATCTGTTTTCCGAAAGGAGGGTATCCATGGTTTATGGGGGAGCGAAAGACACCAGGAGGAAATCGATCAGAACCATGTGGACGCGCATAGCGTTCATCCTTGCAGCGGTAATAGCCTTAAGCTTATCTGCCTGCAGCAACAGCAAGGACAGCGCAAAAACAAAGTCCCTATACGCGCAGGGGTTGGACATTGTCCAGCTTATGTCCGAAATAGCCCAGACAGAGGAATGTGTGGATATCCTTACCGCCAGCAATGGACTCAAAAACATTGCCCAGAGCATAGGCGCTGGCGACTACTCAGCGCCCAAAGTGGTATACGCCATATCCATTGCCGACGAGAGCCTTGCCGCCCTGGCTGAATTGAGCAATCTGAATCATGTGTCAAATGACGTGAAGGCATTTCTGCGGAAAAGGGCTCTCGGCGCTTTGATGACACAGATCAACAGCAAAAGCGGCGTCGAAAGCTTAGCCGTATCCAGCGTGCTCGCCGCGGGAAAGACTTTCGTGAATGAGAACGCCACAGAGGATGTGATTTATCTTTACACTTATGAAAATGCGCTTCCTGTGGCCGTGACCTTCACCACGGGCGAAGACCAGACGGTATCCGCAAGCGGTGCGTTCATAATGTATGATGGCTTCCCTTGCGGCTCTGCCGATGAAATCAGATCTTTCTTCAGCCATATTACCGTTGACGTATCAGAGGTTCCGCCCTCATGAGCTGGCTCCAGTGGGAAACGGTCAGCACATGGCCGTCCTCCCGGACAGGCCCCTGGGCCGCGCCTGTGTACCAGACAGGGAAGAGCCCCGCCTCCCTGGCCCCGACTACATCGCATTCGTAATTGTCCCCGATGTACCATGCGTCCTCCGGACCGGGGTCATCAGCAACATCGCCTTTGGCGGCGAGACGGTAAGTGAGAG
>CAOOJO010000630.1 GCA_948496895.1 uncultured Acetatifactor sp.
TGAAATTCTTTTTGGAGTCCGTCTGGAACCGGTTCATCAGGTACCCCGGCGTCATGTCGCAGGTCAGGGCGGTGATGGTGGCATCGAACTGCCGTCCGTTGTACACCTCGTCCAGCCAGGAGCTGTTCTCCATGCCCTTGATGGTGGCGTTGATGCCGATCGCCTTAAGCTGCTCCACGATCACCTCGCCGGTCTGCATATGGAATTCGTAGGTGGAGACAATGGCTATCTCCATGTCGAACCCGTCCGCATAGCCCGCTTCCGCCATGAGCTCCCTGGCCTTCTCCACATTGGCTGTGGTGCCATAGGCATCATTCAAATCCACATAATACTCCTTCAGGGTGGGCAGCATGGCCGAACTGATCAGCGTCCCGTTGCCGCCGCCCACGAAGTCATTGATAGACTCCTTGTCAATAGCGTAGGCAATAGCCTGGCGCACCCGCACATCGTTCAGGGGCTCCACCGCGTTGTTCAAAAACAGCGCCTGTACCATGTTGGTGGGGGATGAGATTACCTGATGGCTGCCCTGCAGGGCCTGGGCCTGGGAATCCGTCAGGTAGGCGTAGAAGTCGATGGTGCCTCCCTGCAGCTCCAAAAGGGCCGTGTCCGCGCTGTTGATGATTTTAAACTCCACCTGATCCAGATAGGGCAGTCCCTCCTGCCAGTACTCCGGGTTCCTGGCCAGGACGATTCCCTGCTGGGGCTTGTAGGAAACAAAAGAAAACGGTCCTGTCCCGATAGGATCCGCCGACTCATCCTCTCCGCTGCCTGCGGGGATGATGGCTGCCACAAAGCTGTAGATCAACTCTGTGTTGGCGCTCTCTACCGTCACCTGAACCGTCTTTTCATCCAGTATGTCTACGGACTTTATCGTGGCCAGCGTGGAAATCAGGGGAGTGCCATCCAGCAGTCCCGATACCCTCTCTAAAGAGTATTTCACATCCTCAGCCGTCACGACATTGCCATTGTGGAACTTCACATTGTCCCTCAAGGTGAATGTATAGACCAATCCATCCTCGGAGATTGTGTAGTCACTGGCTACCGCATTGATCAGATTTCCATTCTCATCGGGCTTTACCAAGCCTTCGAAAATGTTGAAGATAATTTCCTTTGTTCCTGCCGCCGTCGCTTTGTGAGGGTCAAGACTGTCGATATCCTGTTGTATCCCTACAACGATGGAGCCGCCGTACATATCCCCACCCTGTGCGGCATCTTCTTCCGAACCGGATTCGCCGCCCTGTGTCTCTTCGCCTTCCCCGGAATCGTCCGCTTCGCTGGAATCATCAGATTCCATGGGAACATCGGACTGCCCGGAGTCGGGAGTGGATTCTACTGTGGACTCCTTAGAGGAATTATCCTCCGAAGACTCTCCTGTGCCGTCTGCGCATCCGCCCAGTACAGCCATCGCCAGAAGTGCCGTAACCAGAAGCGCACAAAGGCCCTTCTTTCCATGAAAACTTGCTTTCATTACGCTCTTCTCCTCTTCGTCGCCATGGAACGCTTTTTACGTACGCTTTCCAATGGCATGATGATAAACCTCTCATTATTCGATTGTCACCCTCATTTTACCATAGAATG
>CAOOJO010000631.1 GCA_948496895.1 uncultured Acetatifactor sp.
GAGCTTCTCTCTGGCCACATCCTCGATATAGCCCTTGGTCTGCACCTCCTTGCCCAGGGCCTCGATTTCCAGGGCGCGCTCCTTCTCCGCCTCTATCTGATCAGCTAACTGGGCCGCCTCCGTCTGCTTCTGGTCAATCTTGTCCCGCAGCTCTATGCTCTGTACGCCTACCAGCACCAGAATCAATACCACCACCAGCGTCACCAGGAACATGCTGAAGCGGTTCTGCTGTCTCTTCCTGTATGCGATTCTCCGTCTTCTTGCCATAAGCTACCCCCTTATGCCCAGCGCCCAATCCAACCTTCCATACCGCTGTCAGAGGATGCCGTCTCACGTCTTTAAATTCATTTTAAACACTTTCAGGAAAAACGTCAACCGTAACTTTACGGCCCGGCCCATTTTCCGCATCCGCCGCCTGATACGCCCTCCGGCTCTATGTACCGCGCTCCCGGTCCTTCTGCCCGCCAGGCCAAAGGGCTTCCACAGCCAGCTCAAGGCCTTCCTCAGGACTCCCAGCAGCCTTGTGAGCAGCAGGGAGGCATACTTTACGAACAGCGGGCTGACCAGCTTCCGGTAGAAGAGCATCCCCGCCAGCGCCCCCAGCACGGCGAACCACCGCAGCGTCCCATTGCTCTCATGGTACATCAGCAGGAAGACCTCCCCGCCGCAGTACACCCAGAAGGCCAGATCCTCCAGCGACACCAGCAGCCACCCCTGGGATACCACCCGCCGGAAGATCCGCAGCAGGTCGTACACAAAGGTGATGAAGACACCCATGAGCAAAGAGTGCAGAAGGAACACATTCTCGTCCACCATAGGCTCACCTGAACAGGCGGGTCAGCAGGGATTCGCCCTTGCGGCCCACAGAGCCCGCGTCGGAATAGGTAAGGCTGTCGATCCGGCCGTCTATGTCCACCTCTCCCTTTTCCAGGGTCAGGCGGCTGACATGCAGCTCATCCCCCTTGATCATCAGCATCCCCTGCTCCGTCTCCAGAAGGATTTCATGTATATCAAAGGAAAGCACATCATTCACGCCGCCTATGGCGCAGCTCCTCCGATTAGTCATGGCTACCTTGTGCATGCGCGCGCTTCCGCTCAAATCCTCCATAAGGCCCTCCCCCTGACGAACCTGCATCCTGTTTCCTGTTCGTCTGAATATACTGCAGACCGCCAGAATTTACAGTGACGCAGCCCAAAAGGCAACTGGCTGGCGGTCTGCAGTCGGTGCATACTGTAAATTTAAGTGGTGTACAGTATAAAATATATGAGGAGGACGGGCAGGTTAGAACATCGCCCTGCCTTTTTCCGGTCACAGATAGCGGAAAAGCTCCGCGGCAGCTTCCTTCTTCACGGTCTCCTGGACGTCCAGCACCTCCACCTTCACTTCCCGGTTGCCGAAGGAGATGGTGATGACGTCCCCCTGCTTCACCTCGGCGGAGGCCTTTGCCACCCTGTCGTTTATCATCACGCGGCCGCTGTCGCAGGCCTCGTTGGCCACGGTGCGCCGCTTGATCAGTCTGGACACCTTCAGATATTTATCCAATCTCATAAATCCA
>CAOOJO010000632.1 GCA_948496895.1 uncultured Acetatifactor sp.
GTAGCGGTGGGATGCGATGCATTCCTTTACATGGGCCGCGAAGCCCTCCGGGAAGCCCTGCCCCAGCAGGAAACGGTATGCTTTCTCCGCCCCTGCCTGCGCATGGCACAGCTTCGGATCCTCATACTGCTCCCGGCGGCCAATGTCGTGGAGCAGGCAGGCGCAGATCAGCACGTCCATGTCCACGCCCTCTTCCGTCCCGGCAATGTCCAGGGCCGTGTAGAGGACGCGGTAGATATGCTCCTTGTCGTGGGCGCTGTCCTCCATGCAGGACAGCATGTAGTTTTCCAGCAGCGTGTAGGTCTCTTTTGTCATAGCTCTCCTCCTATCAGGATTCTCCTCGTCATGATTCCTTATCCCAATATCATGTCAAACAGGCTCATCTGGACGGCCTCCACGGCCTCCTTATCCTCCCGCCCGGCCTGCTCCCGTATCACGTCCCCTGACGGAATCTCCCGGAGGAAAGGGGAAGGCTCCCCGCCGCAGACTAAAATCAGCTCCTCCCTGGCCCTGGTCATGCCCACGTAGCACAGGCGGCGCTCCTCCTCCAGATCCGCCTCCCCGCCGCCGAAGGTAAGCGGGAGCCGCCCCTCGTCCATGCCATAGAGGAATACCACCGGAAACTCCAGGCCCTTGGAGCCGTGGAGGGTCATCAGCGTCACCGCGTCCGCCGTGAACTTCCTGCCGCTGTTCCTCCTTATGTCCCCGTCCTCGCCAAAGGATAGGGTATGGAGAAAGCTCTCCATGGTGGGATACAGGACTGACATGTCTGTCAGTTTCTTCATGGCCTCGCTGCCCGCAAAGGAAATGTCGTTGCCCCATTCCTCCAGAAGCTTCACAGGCTTTCCCTTCTTCGCCTTTTTTCGGTACTTTTCTGCCAGGAGGGCCAGCGCTTCCTCCCGTCCCTCTCCCAAAAGGGATCCCAGGAGCCTCCGGCAGAGCATCTTCGAGGATTCCTCCCCAGGATACAGGACATGGCGGAAGAAGTACAGCGCGGCGCGCACCTCCCGCTCCCGCAGGAAATCCTCCCGTCCGGCGACCACATAGGGGATACCCTCCTGGCGCAGGCACTTTTCCAGTAAAGCGGCCTGCCTGTGGGTGCGGTAGAGCACCGCCATGTCGGAAAACCCCCGCACCCTGCGGCCCTCCTGTGTCCCGTCCCTGTCCGTGTCCAGCATGTCGATGCCGCCGATCTGGCGGGTGATCTCCTTGGCTACGAAGATCGCTTCCCTGCGCTCATCCTCCGCAGATACGATGCGCACCGGGAGCCCGTCCCTGTCCTCCCCTTTTCCTGCTTTTGCGGCCATTCTGCGCTGTCCCCCCTCATTGTGGGAGATCACGCCAAGCGCTCCATGCAGGATAGCCGGGGCGGAGCGGTAGTTTTCCTCCAGGCATATGACGGCAGTGTCAGGATACTCCTCTTCCAGCCGGGAGAAGACCTTTGGATCACAGCCCCGAAATCCATAGATGGACTGATCCGGATCCCCGATGACGAAAAGGCTTTTCCCCTTTTCTGCCCAGTGCAGAGCCAGCCGGTATTGCAGGCTGT
>CAOOJO010000633.1 GCA_948496895.1 uncultured Acetatifactor sp.
GGCTCTGAAAGCCTGATGAGGAAAGGAAGCGACGGGAGGACATATCTGCCCCGGAAGCCGCCCGGTCCGCGATGGAGGGAGAAAGGACAGGAATGGAAAAAAAGCGTATCTGCCTGACAGTGGCCTATGACGGGACGAACTATCATGGCTGGCAGGTGCAGGACAATGGAATCACCATAGAGTCGGAGCTGAACAGATGCCTGACGGATCTTCTGAAAGAGCCCATCCAGGTCCACGGGGCCAGCCGCACGGATTCCGGGGTGCACGCGCTGGGGAACGTGGCGGTGTTCGACACGCTGTCCCGGATGCCCGGGGGAAGGATGGCCTATGCCCTGAACCAGAGGCTGCCCGAGGACATCCGCATCCAGAAGTCCCAGGAGGTGCCCTGTGACTGGCATCCCAGATACTGTGAGAGCCGCAAGACCTATGAGTACCGGATCTATCGGGGAGAGTTCCCCCAACCTGTAAAGAGGCTGTATTCTTATTTCACCTATCATCCCCTGGACGTGGGGCGCATGCGGGAGGCCGCGGCCTATCTGGAGGGGGAGCATGATTTCAAGAGCTTCTGCCAGGCCGGGGCCCAGGTGCGCAGCACCGTCAGGACATTATATTCGCTTTGGGTGGAGGAGCAGGGGACTGACATCGTCATCAGGGCATGCGGCAGCGGTTTCCTCTACAATATGGTGCGGATCATAGTGGGAACTCTGCTGGAGGTGGGGCAGGGCAAGCGGGAACCGGAGTCCATGCGGGAGATTCTGGCTGCCAGGGACCGCGCCGCCGCAGGGCCTACCGCCCCGGCCCATGGGCTGACACTGGTGCGGTATGAGTTCCTATAGGGACATCCTGATTTTTCTTAAAGTTCTGCTGATTTTTTGGAAAATAATGATTGACAGAAGATACCGGTTATAGTACAATTACCAAGTGTGACAACGATTCCGAATGCCGAGCCAAAGCCCCGGCGGAGCATTTGAAAATAGAAAAACCGTCCCGGCGAAGCGTGGAATGCAGCCCGGACATCTGCAGGATGCGGCGGACACGGGACAAAGACGCAAGGAGAACGCAATACGGAGGGAAAGTTCATGAAAACTTTTATGGCTAGTGAAGCTACAATCGATAGAAAATGGTATGTAGTAGACGCTGCAGGCATGACCCTGGGTCGCCTGGCTTCAGAAGTCGCCAAGGTTCTGAGAGGAAAGAATAAGCCGATCTTCACTCCCCACATGGATACCGGCGACTACGTCATCATCGTCAACGCTGAGAAGATTCAGGTGACCGGCAAGAAGCTGGATCAGAAGATTTATTATCATCATTCCGACTATGTGGGCGGCATGAAGCAGACCACCCTGAAGGAAAAGCTGGCCAAGAAGCCCGAGCAGGTAATCGAGCTGGCGGTCAAGGGCATGCTTCCCAAGGGACCTTTAGGAAGGCAGATGTACAGGAAGCTTTACGTATACGCCGGGCCTGAGCACAAGCATGCGGCTCAGAAGCCTGAGGTACTGACATTCTAAAGGATAGGAGGAGAAAATAAACCATGGCTAAGGCAGAA
>CAOOJO010000634.1 GCA_948496895.1 uncultured Acetatifactor sp.
CCCCATGCAGCCTCTTCCAGCTGCGGTACCCCTTGTAAGAGTCGTGGTCGGTGACCAGCATCCCCTGGAAGCCCTTTCCCTTCAGGCAGGAGATGAATTCCGCTATGGGCACCTTCCCGTCCAGCGACCCCTCCTTTGTGTGACAATGCATGTCGAACTTCATTGATTCCATTTATTCCATCCTTTCGCATTCTGTCTTAACTATCCATCGCTCAATCCACGCTTTTCAGGGACTCCGTCATGCTGATCGACTCCAGCTTGCCGCCCATGGCCAGGTTCACCAGCCAGGCGAAGAGGAGCGTAAGGATCCCGCTGTACACATAGCTGATGGGCTTTACATAGATATGGAAAGCAATCATGTCCACCCGGATCTCGCTCATGACGAACTGGTGCAGCAGATACCCCAGCCCCAGCCCCAGGGCCATGCCCAGGCCGCTCAGCAGGACATTCTCCCGGAACACATAGGCGTTGGTCTCCCGCCTGTAAAAGCCCAGCACCTTGATGGTGGCGATCTCCCTGACCCGCTCCGTGATGTTGATGTTGGTCAGGTTGTAGAGCACGATGAAGGCCAGCCCCGCCGCGCAGAGGATGACCACCACCACGATGATGTTCAGGGCGGAGAGCATGCTGTCCAGGCGCTCCATGAGGTCCGAGCTTACGTTTACATTGGCCACCTGCTCCAGCTTCATCAGCGCCGCGGAAAGCTCATGGATTGTGGGCGTATCGGAGATTACCGTTCCGTCTTCTTCCGTGTCCTCCGCCAGGTTCAGGTACACAGTCCTGCGCTCCGGCTCCTGCCCCATCTGCTCCAGCCAGGTGTCCTCGGATATATGCACATAATTGTACAGATAGTTCTCATAGATGCCCGCCACCTCTGCGGACAGCTCTCTCATGTCCCCGTCTCTCAGGGTTATCATCTCACCGATGTGGATATTATAATCCTCCGCCAGCTTATTGGAAATAACTGCCTTCCCGGTGCCCGGGTAATCTATCTGCTCCCCTTGTTGCGTGTGCAGGTTCAAAAAAGGCGCCATGCCCTCCTTTGTCCCCGTCACCAGATAGACGGATTTCACCCCCGCGTCCGCCACCAGGTCCATATTTGTCTCCATGACGCAGGTATATCCCGCGATGCCCTTCATCTCATCCAGGTCCTTGCGGAGCTCCTCATCAGCGTTCTCCTTTAAGGTCAGCCCGCAGTCATAGGTCTGGATCTCCCCGAACTGCCTGTAGCCGATGTCCGCGATGGAATCCTTGACCCCGAAGCCCGTCACCAGCAGCGCGGTGCAGCCGCTGATGCCCACGATCATCATGAAGAGGCGCTTCTTGTAGCGGAAGATATTGCGCAGCGACACCTTCCGCAGGAAGCCCAGACGCTTCCACACAAAAGGGATGTACTCCAGAAGCACCCGCTTGCCCGCCTTGGGCGCTTTCGGGCGCATCAGGGCCGCTGCCACCTGGGTCAGCTCCATGCGGCAGGAGAGCCATGTAGTGCCGATGGAGCACAGCAGGGACACCACCAGGGATATCGCCGCCAGCCTCCCGT
>CAOOJO010000635.1 GCA_948496895.1 uncultured Acetatifactor sp.
GGCAGCGGGCAGGACCGTCATGTTGCCGATGCCGCCGATGTTCTGGAGGAGCAGGGTCTCGTCCTCCAGGCGGTACAGGAGGTATTCTGAGAAGGGCACCAGGGGCGCGCCCTGCCCGCCTGCGGCCATGTCCGCCACCCGGAAATCGGACACCGTGACCAGGCCCGTGCGGTTCGCAATGACGGAGCCCTCCCCAATCTGCACCGTGTAGCGCACAGGAAAGCCGTCCTTCTCGCAGGGCACGGGTTCATGCCAGATGGTCTGGCCGTGGGAGCCGATCAGATCCACATCCGCCGTGGTGAGCCCGGCCTTTTGGATGACTGACAGGGCGGCCTGGGCGTAGAGCTCTCCCAGCAGGAAATTCATATAGCCGATTCGGTCCACCGTAGAGGTCTCAGGGCGGAAGAGGGCGAAAATCTGCTCCCGCACTTCTTCCGGGTAGGGCCTGTTCTCGAAGGCCAGGAGCTTTGCCCGCAGCGGCCTGCCGCTTTCGTTGGAATGCTTTTCTTCCATGGAATGCTCTTCTTCCATGGAATGCTCTTCTGTAATCTCCACCAGGGCGGCATCCACACCGTCCACGGAGGTGCCGGACATCATGCCCACCACCAGACGCCTCTTTTTTTCCTGAATGCTTTGAAGTATCATAGGAGTCTCCTTCCTGCCGCTTACGCGCTCTGCATGGCATCGCTTCCATACGCCTTCATTATAGCAGATTTCCTGAAAAAAGCATACCCTGGCCATGCCGGATTTTTTCGGGCGTATGGACTTCCCGCGCCGACTTTGCTATACTGGAGGCATAGGGAAATCGGAAGGCAGGATTTCCGCGAGAGGAGAGTTGTCCTATGGATTTTGAGGGAATCGACGGCATTCTGGAGGACTATCGGCGGCGGGGATACTATCCGTCGGCGGTATGCCAGATTTTCGATAGAGAAAAGACGCTTTACCATAAAGCTTTCGGAGACGCGGCGCTGGGTACCTGGTACGATCTGGCATCGGTGAGCAAGATTATCTGCACCACCATGCTTCTGCAAGCTATGGAGGAGGGGAAGCTGGCGCCGGAGGATCTGGCGCTGGAGCATCTGCGGGGGGAGGCCCTGGGGCCTGTGACGAAGGAGCGGCTGCGGGACGTGACTATCCTGCGCCTGATGACCCATACCTCGGGTCTCCTTCCCTGGTACCCCTTCTATGCGGACGGCAGAGAATTCTATACAGCCCTGGAGCATGCCCTGGCCACGTCGGCCGTGGAGGAGGGGATGGCCTACAGCGATTTGAACTTCATGCTGCTGGGTCAGATCTTCACCTGCGTCACGGGGCTGACCCTGCGGGAGGGGCTGGAGAGGTACGTAAAAGCCGGAATGGGCATCCGTGAGATCGCCTACGGGCCGGTGGAACCCTCCCTGTGCGCCCCCAGCTGCTATGGGAATCAGATAGAGAAGCGGATGTGCGCCGAGAGGGGAATCGCCTTTGACGGCTGGCGGCCTGACGGGGTGGAAGTCCGGGGAACCTGCAACGACGGCAATGCCTACTATTATTGGAAGGGAG
>CAOOJO010000636.1 GCA_948496895.1 uncultured Acetatifactor sp.
CCTTCAGCGCCTCCTTCAGGTAGTCCTCCACATGCCTGTCGAACAGGCCGTAAAGGGGATTCTGGTACAGCAGGAACTTGGAGGGGTTGGCGCTGTGGAGGTTCTCCTCCGGCACGGAAGGAATCTCGTCCAGCAGGCGCAGGTCGTAGAATGCCTGGGCATCCTCCCTGCAGCAGACCCCAAAGCTCTCGAATACCTCCTCCTGGGTAGGCTCCTGGCTGTAGGTGTACTCCGCGAACAGCTGCATCCCAATCAGGGCGCAAAGGCTGGAGGTCTCGCCGCCATTGTCCCCCCACATGGTGGTGCAGACATTGCGGATGCCCCGCTCCCTGCAGGCCGCAAGCCCTTCTCTGGTGACCCGGAAGGCCTTTCCCTGGTTGGGGGAGATTCCGTTCCAGGTCCAGATGCCTCCGGCGAAGACGATGCGGTCCGTGAGCTGCTGGTGCTTTTCCAGCAGCCTGGAGTACACTTCCTTTTCCGCATGGTAATAGTCCCAGTATACCAGCGACAGCCCCTCCGGAATGGATGCCCTGATCTGCTCCAGGGTCTTCTCCTCGATGGGGGACTGGTCATAGTAATCCCCGCTCTCGTTCAGCGGCCGGAAGAACATATCGCTCCATATCATGGGATCCAGGGAAAGCTCCCTGCACAGCTCTATCACCATCTCCAGATGGTCCCTTAAGATTTCCAGAGAGGGCTTGTAGCCGTTCTTCGCCAGATACTGGCCGCTTCCCAGTCCCCATGCCTCGTCCATGCCAAGGTGAATCCTGGAAGAGCGGAAGGGCGCGGTGGCGGCCTTCAGGATGCTCCGCAGGAACTCCCTGGTCTCCGGCGCGCCTACCAGCAGGACGCTGGTGGTATCCTTGATGGGGGCGGCCACCGGCCAGCGCAGGTACTTCTCCAGATGCCCCAGGGTCTGGATGCAGGGGATCAGCTCGATTCCGTAATCCGCCGCATAGGAGTCCATCCGGGACAGCTCCTCCTGGGTATAGCGGCCTCTCCTGTATCCGAAGTAGGGCAGCTCCTCCACCTCATAGGTATCTTCCATATATAAGAAGATATAGGTGTATCCCATCAGGGCCAGCTTTCTCATGAAGCCCTGGAAGCCCTCCACGGATATCACATTGTTCCGGGACAGGTCGAACATGGCCCCCAGCTCGTCGAAATACTTGACCGTCCGCTCCTCGAAGGCCTCCGGCAGCTTCCCCAGCAGCCTGCCCAACTGGCGGAAGAACAGCGTCCTGGAGTCGAACCGGATGCAGGCCTCTTTCCCGTCGCAGCTTACGCCGTTCTCAGCGCCGCTTTCCGCCTTTACCGGAAAGCCGCCCTCGTCCTTCCCGCACATCCGGAAATACCCGTCTTGCTCAAGTCCTGTCAATGCCGGAACCAAATTCCCGATGTCGCCATAAAAATAAAGTTTCGGAATATTCATGCCTAAAACCTCCTGAAATCTGTATAAACTTTCAGCTCCCCCGTCCTCCCTTCTGACAGGAGGATGGGGGAGCCGTCT
>CAOOJO010000637.1 GCA_948496895.1 uncultured Acetatifactor sp.
AAGAAGGGGGGCGGCCGGAGGGGGACATCTATGATTCAGATGAGCTGTACCGCATCTGCACGGCGCTTTCCAAAGGGGATGAGGAGAATGCCCTGGCAGGCCTTGCAAGGTATATGGGACAGATGGAGGACTGGCAGGTATCAATTTTGATGCAGCAGTATGTCTTTTCCAATTTCCTGAGCGATGTGGTCAAGACGGCAAAGGAATGTGGGATAGAACTATCGAATCAGAGCATCAGCCTGATTGTCTCGGCCAGGAACGTGGGGAACTTTGCCGATGCAGCCCGGAACATGATATGGGAATTCTGCGGGAGCGTCCGGGAGAGGAAGAGCCGGATGGAGAACGATGAGTCCCGGAAGATTTACGAGTATGTCAACGCCCATTTCTGCGAGTACGATCTGTCCATCGAAAAGATTGCATCGGATCTTCAGACCACGGTGGCGGCTGTACGCAAGGCGCTGTTAGAGCATACGGGGAAGAAGTACAAGGATTATATCATATCCCTCCGGATTGAATACGCCAAGGAGCTGCTGCTGCGGGAGGATTTGACTGTGGCAGAGATCTGTCAGCGCGTGGGCTATGGGAACCTGGCGCATTTCTTCCGGCTCTTCAAGGAAATGACAGGCATGACGCCTGCGAAATATAGGAAAGGAGCAAGTGAATAGGAGATGAAGATTACATTTGACAAAAAGGAGGGAAACAGGGTGAGGACAGGCGGCCTGCTGCCCCACCACGACGTGGTGTTCCGCTCGCCAGTGTGTGAGCCCAGCTACGGCCTGCCCATTGGGGACGGGGACACGGGGTGTCTGCTGTGGCTGGGGGAGGATGCGCTCCATGTCCAGATTAACAACACGGCGCTGATAGACGACCTGTCCGAGGGGGAGGAGTATTGCTCCGGGAAGGATGAGGAACTGACTTTCTGCCGCAACGGCGCGGAGCTTGTCCTCCGCTTCGCCTGTCCCGTCTTTGAGACCATCTACCAGGACAGGTTCGAGTCCCGGCTGTCGCTGGGGGACGCCACGGCCCACATCCAGGCAGAGACGCCTTTCGCGAAGATGTCTATCCGTGCTTTCGCGTCCCATGCCGCCAGCGTGGCAGTGCTGGAGGTGGAGGCGGACTTCGGGGAGCCGCTGCCCGTGGAGGCGGAACTGTCGCGCTGGGGGAGCCGCGCTTTCGCGTTCTGGTACTCGAGCTTTCGGGGCGGCACGGACATGGGGCTGGACGGCACATCCTCCTCTGCGGAGGGCGGATGCCTGTGCATCGTGCAGGAGCTCCACGGGACGGTATTCTGTATCGCGGTGAAGCCCGTGGCAGACGTAAGGGCGGACATATGCCGCAAAGGCTCCCATGGCGTGGCGGCGTCGTTCCAGGCTGCGCCCCATGTTAGACAGAATTACTACATTGCTGTAGGTGTGTCAGAAGATGCGGAGGATGCGAAAGGGATTGCCCTGGAGCGCATCAGGGCGGCGGAACAGATTGGGACGGAAGGACTTTACCTGACCCATG